>JAPLJP010000128.1 GCA_026388535.1 Deltaproteobacteria bacterium
GGTTCTAACCATTTCTCCGGAAGCTGTCTTACCTTTATTATGGTAACACTCCTTTAATGTGTACGCTGTCACTGATATTTTTATTTCTTCTGCCCATACACTGACAGATGAAATAAACAGGATACAAATTCCTAAAAGCACAACTTTTGCTACTAATAGGTTTATTCTTGTCATAATGACCTCCTTGTGTTGAAAAGAGCAAAATCGCTCTTTTGCACAGATTGGGTTATGGCTACCTTTGCCTACCCGTAGCTCCTCTATGTAAACACCCTTATAAAGAGTGGTATAAGCTAATTCGTCCTTATTGCCTCAAACTGATCTAGCCCAGAAAAATTGTCAGTAAAATCAGAAGAAATGGAGTTTTGATAAAAAGTTGTTTTATACTTAACAAACTATATCTTGTATGTCAAGTAAATTTTGACCACAAGATGTTGAGTAACATATCTATATATGTCGTCATATGTCGTCTGGAGTGAATAGTGTTTATTGTGAAACTCCAATTGCGAAAGCGAATAACCTAAATACCCTAAAGGTCACTATAGGCGTATCGAAATTGGTAAGTTGTAATGAGTCCCAAGTTTCAAAAGCATAGCGAACTGAAATTTGTTGGACGAATTATCCAATAGACTTTGGCTATTGGGAATTATCCCACTAAGCGGGGGTAATACTCCACAACTTGCCGTGCAGTATTACCGTGATTTTCGATTGATATGTTGCATGGACGGACTGAGTTAGAAAAACAACATTACAGGAAGAAAGATTTACAGACCCCGCAGATGATCCGGGCGGAGCATTTTCTCATCCCTGCTTTTCAAAACATCATCAACCATTTTGATCATCTTTTCTTTGTCGCGCTGAAGGGTGCCGGTAATGGACATATAATTGGAGGCGTGAGTGCCGACAAATTTCATATTATCGGCGGTAATATTCTCAAATATCTGTTTCATCTCTTCCAATGTTTCAAAAGGATCAAGTAATTCAAACTCCCCTCGCTGTACCTGATGATATAAAACCGTTCCGGGCACAGGCGTAACTGTAAGCGCGGCCAGGTATTGCGGTTTCATTTCATTGCATATTTTTGCCGTAGCCAGGGCGTGCCGCTTTGAGGCTTCGCCCTTCCCTGCCAGCCCCAAGAGTACCATGGCGGAAAGATTGATGTTAGCCGCAACAAGATTCCGGCCGGCCTCAAGCATCTGGTCGTAGCCAACACCTTTTTTCACTTTTTTCAGAAGCTCGTCATCTCCGGTTTCCACGCCGATATACGCCTTTGTCAGACCGGCGGCTCTGAGCTCTTTTAATTCTTCCATGGATTTGGACAAGGTGCTCTGCGGCCCGACATAGCTTCCCACATGTCGCAACGATGGAAAGGTTTGATAAAGCTTTTTAAGAATTGCCAGAAGCATATCTGTTTCCAGAGCAATCGCGTCG
This sequence comes from Deltaproteobacteria bacterium, assembly GCA_026388535.1. Taxonomy (GTDB): domain Bacteria; phylum Desulfobacterota; class Syntrophia; order Syntrophales; family Smithellaceae; genus Smithella. The sequence goes on from JAPLJP010000128.1 coordinate 1,429, forward strand.
CCGTCGCAGAGAAATACTTTTTCCAGATCGCTATATTGATCTTTGGCCATTTTGATATCTTCCATAATTTCCGCAAGCGGCCGCACACGGTATTTTTTATCTTTATACATTCCGCAGAAGGTGCATTGATTATGGGAACAACCTATAGTGCATTGAAGAAGATAGCTATTGGCTTCGCTAAATGGCCGGAATATGTTGCCTTCGTAGCGCAATTATTTATTCCTCATATTAAAATAATTATATAGCATTCAATTTGAAGTTGCCGCCTATTAGACGTCAATTCCCGCCAAGGTATAGGTCAATTTTCATTGTGCTCCCTCCGGTTGCACACGCGGTCAAAGGATAACGAGACGGCAGTGAAACTCGAATCACAGTTTGTGATTCGTTAGTTGAACTGTCCTGCTTCGGTCGGGGCAGGGAGGAGGCGACGAGGCGTATTAGTAATACGTTGAGGAAGCCGACGACGAAGCCAACAAAGTTAGCCTAAGAAATCACATTGGTATACTCTTAAAGAAGGCGTTCCGCGCCTATTGGCATAACCGTCGTTTTAATTACTCCTGCCTGCTCGCGGAAAAAAACTATCATGAAAGGTATCTGTCCAGTGGGCATAATCTTATCATTGGAATTATTGACGCCCTCTGGCAGGGAAAGTTTTGTTAAAATTTCTTCTTCGGATAAATTCATAAGTTCCTCATCAGTCAGAACATTGCCTGCGTAAATTGTATGTTCGCCCAAAACTACCGAATAAGCATCCAGAATTTCTCCTTTTATCATTATCCTTGAGATGGGATAATCAGCCCGATTAACAGCCGTGCCTTCCACAACGCCGATCTGTCCCAGAATATAATTATTTATCATCCGGTGCCGCACGTCCTGAAGCTTCACCATCTGATTGACAGCCATTTCCGGTTTCGCCGGTTCCGGCATGCCGAAATACTTGCCCGCTATGTTGGTAAGCAAATCGCCATATTGCGGGAAAACAAAAAAATAAATAAGAGCAGGAATAATTACAATAACTAAAACAGACCAGAGGGCAATCTTCCAGGCTTTTCCGGAACTTTTTGGAGCGGATAATTTTTTTTGTTCAATTTCTTTTTCCCCCTCGCCGATATTTTCTCCTTGAGTATTTTCTATATCCAAATTTATTTCTTCTTTTATACGTTTTCTTGCCTCCATAATTTTATCAGAGGAAAGAACGCCATTTCCATCCCTGTGGAATACAGAAGGAGTTTCCTTGGAAAACTCCGCGTTTTTTTCCGCGGGTGCGGATTCTGCTAAAACAACACGATCGGGTTCTGATGGCAAATCTGTCTCCGGCTTTGCCAGAGGGTTATCCTGAAAATAAACATGTCCACAGCGGCTGCAGCGCAGCCATACACCGTTTCCCTGCATCATAGAATCATCAAAACGAAATTTTGTCCGGCATTGCTTGCATTGAATAATCATTTCCTAACCTCTTTCTTCACTGCTTATAGCAAGTTGCTTTCGGAAATTAAATATAAATTTTTGAAAGCTTACTTGGTATTATACCAATAGTTAATTGGTATTAATTATATAAATATCAGGAGAAAAGCGAAACTGTTCATTGAAATCCAGCCCGTAACCAACCACGAAGCCGTCATCAATGGTAAAACCCACATAGTTCGCTTCAAAGGATATTTTTCTTCTTTTGCGTTTATCGAGAAAAACACATGTCTTCAGAGAACGGGGATTCCTTTCTTTCAGCCAGTCAACAAGATATTGTAGTGTCAGACCGGTGTCAACTATGTCTTCCACAATCAAAATATCCCGATCTTTAATTGAAGTTTCAATATCTTTAGTCATTACTACTTTGCCGGAACTTTCGGAACCCGTTCCATAACTTGCCAGCCTGGCAAAATCGATTCTACAAGGAACGCTGATCTCCCGAACCAAATCAGCCATAAAAATGAATGCACCTTTAAGAATGCCTATGACAACCAATTCACGGCCGGCGTAATCTTTAGATATTTGAGAAGCTATCTCTTTCACCCGCTTTTGAATAGCGACCCGGGAGAAAAGGATTTCTTTCGACATTTCAACCATTTAAGCCTTTTAAATTAAATACTAATTGATTTCGAATAGGCTTACACTAGCCAAAGTCACTGCGTTATGTCAATAAAAAATTATCCCACGGGCATGAAACTCCAAAACAAGTCTTTAGTTTCATACCTTTCGCCGTGTGGGATAATTCGACTAACGCTTCAAACTTCACTTCGTTCGTTTTCAGCGAGTCTCATCCCATTCCGCTACGCTCCAGGGATAGTTCGATTACCGCTTCGAACTTCATCCTGTTTCATCGGGACTCGTTCTCAGCGAATCTCACTATAAATTTTTCAATATTTGACCAGATCAACCTCTCCGCCGCCTCAATTTCCTCAACGTTTTCAAATGAAGAGGACAAACTCAGGAAAATCGCGTTCAGAGGCGAAACATCCCGGCCAAACTTTGCATAATCAATATAACTAATCATGTATTGCGATCCGTCAAAATAGTATTTTCCCAGCCGGTTGGTTTCCTGCGAACGAAAAGGCCAGGTAATTTTCCAGTCAAAATATTCGCGGGCGATATTTTTAAAATACACATTATCGAATACTTCCGGTTTAAGCTCTCCGCCAAGCCTATCGGCCAGAAGCCGGAAATACGCTGTAACCAGATCAATGTCGGTAATACAAAGGCCGTAAAGATACCAATCGTCAATTATCTTTATCAGGATTTGAGACTGCGTTCTCGGAATAAAATGATGGCTGGGGCAAAGATGACCGGCGCAAAGTTCCTGTCCGTAAAACGAACAGCCGCGCAAATCAACGCCGGAATTCTGTTCGGGATGAAGCATGCAACCCACTTTTCTTTCCTCCTTGTCCAGAAAACCGAGATATTCGCAGCAGTAAATCACCTCATATCTCTTTTCAAAATCTTCAGCCGCCAATGTTTCCTTGGCATAAAGTTCAACATCGCCCGTATTTTTCACAAGTTTTTGGAAACGTTTCGTGCGCGAACGCAAACGCCTCGCCAGAGAAGGACGGGAACTGTCCACGTAATTATAAAGACCACAACAGGCGCCGCAGGATTTTCCTTCATCCGGTTGGCAAAGGATGATTGAATTTGAATCAGACATTTATTAATTACCTGGTATTTTATGAAGACAGAGGGACTGTTGAAAAACGCTCATCTGCTGTGTTGCGCTGCAAACCGCACCGCTCAACGTATATCCATATACGCCTCGCAGTTCGGTTTTTTGCGCGCCTTGCACCTGAACATTTTTGAACAGCCCTAAAACAAGGGATTTTTTACAATTCCACAGACCGGGATTACTCAAATACAATAGTTTTTGATCCATAAACGAGTATTCTATTTTCCAAGTGCAGGCGCAAAGCCCGGGCAAGAACGATTCTTTCCAGATCCTTGCTCTTTGTCTGAATATCGCCGACAGCGTCACGGTGACTTATTTTAATTACGTCTTGAGCGATAATCGGTCCTTCGTCCAGCTGCTCCGTCACATAATGGCCGGTCGCGCCGATAATTTTCACACCGCGGTCATAGGCCTGCTGATAAGGATTTCCTCCGGCGAACGCGGGCAAAAATGAATGATGAATATTGATTATCTTATTAGGATAATATTTAAGGAAGCTTCCGCTGAGAACCTGCATGTACCGCGCCAGGACAACCAGATCAATATCCATCTCCCGCAACAGCTTCAACTCCTTCGCTTCCTGCTGTTTTTTATTTTTTTCCGTAACTGGAAAGTGAAAATATTTAAGTCCGAATTGTTCCACCAGATCGCGGGCTTCGGTATGATTGCTGATTACCGCTTCAATTCCAGCCGCCAGTTCTCCCATATGCCGGCGGATGATAAGATCATGCAGACAATGCAGGTGCTTAGAGACAAAAATGGCCACGCGCGGCACATAATCGGTAAAATGCAAATCCCATTTCATGTTAAACTGCCGCGCCAGCGGCGCGAAAGCGACGGAGATTTCTTCGCGGTGAAGGGCAAAACCGTTTAGCTCCCATTCGATCCGCATAAAGAAAAGCTTGTCTGTCTTGGCGGTATGCTGATCGGCATGAACAATGTTACCGTTGTGACGGAAAATGAAATCGGATATTTTGGCTACAAGCCCCCTGCTATCGGCACAGGACAAAAGTAAAATGGCATTGACATCATTCATAAGAAACAAACTTTCGTGTATTTTTCAGTTTGCGGTCCGGCATTAAAACATTATTACCGGATTCCCGCATATATTGTTGTTTATTCGCAGTAACAGCATTTTCACCCTCCCTCAATCCCTCCCCTCAAGGGCGGGAAGCTACTTTCCCCCTCCCTGGAGGGGAGGGGCTAGGGGAGGGTGAATTACACCGTCCAAATCTTTAGTTGTCGCAGCAACTAATATAGAGATATTGTATAAAAGGATTAGCGTTGCAGGTCAAGCGTAAAAATGTTAAGTACGACCTCCAAATTAAATTAGAATCGAAACTGGACACAAATGAAATTAATAGAAGAAATAAAATTAGCCAATGGATTGAAATTAAAGATTTACGATTTATCCCGTACTATAGCCGCCGATACGGTCAAGGTGGAAATTTCTCTGCAAACGAAGATTTCTTTAAAGAAATCTTATTTCACGGACAATCAGGACTACGATCAGGTTAAAAATATCATGGGTGCTAAACTTGCCTACGAGCATAAACTGGAAAGGGCTTTTGTGCCTAAGGAAAATGAAGATTCCGTCCGCGATGATTTGATCAATACATTCAAAAGTAATTCCCTTGATTATCTTGCCTCCGTCAATTTCCCCCGAAAGATGGCGCTGTCGATGCTCAAGGACATCAAAAAGAATCCTTACAAATATCAATCCCGTGCCAACTCCGATTCAGAAGAATAGCGTGGCGGTTTGTTTATAAACCGGAAAGTAAACCCCGTTAGAGCAACGGGAGCTTTGAAATTTTAAATGGCGGCATTAAACATCCATATGTGTTAAAAGAATTTAACCTCGATGGAAGTTGGGACGTCTCTAACGGGATAAATTATGAATAATAATCTTGATAAACTTTTGCTCAGCGCCGAAAAACCCAGCCGTTACATCGGCGCGGAAGTAAACGCCGTCCACAAAGATAATGCGGAAGTCCGCTTTCTGCTGGCCTTCCCGGATACCTATGAAGTCGGCATGTCCCATCTCGGTTTGCAGATTTTATATTCCATTTTAAATGAAATTCCCTATGTGACGGCCGAAAGATGTTTCTCTCCCTGGCCGGACAGGGAAAAACAATTGCGCGACGGGAAAATACCTTTAACCTCGCTGGAATCGCAAACGTCGTTAGCTAATTTCGACCTTATCGGCTTTTCTTTGCAGTATGAACTCTCTTACACAAATGTTTTAAACATGCTGGATTTGGGAGGAATACCGCTTGTCCGCACTGAGCGCAAAGAAGGACATCCCCTGATAATAGCCGGCGGCCCCTGCTGTTTTAATCCGGCGCCGCTGGCTGATTTTATTGACGCTTTTGTTATCGGCGAGGGAGAGGAAGTCGTAGAGGAAATTACCGCGGCAATTCGCGCGGGCAAAAAGAAATCTTTATCGCGAAATAATCTGATAGAAAAGCTGGCCGGACTTCCCGGCATTTACGTCCCCGCCGTTCATGAAAAAAATAAGATTATCAAAAAAAGAACTATAACCGACCTCAACTTATGGGCGCATCCTTCGAGCCCTGTTGTTCCGCTGATGCAAACCATTCACGACCGCATCACTCTGGAAATAGCGCGCGGCTGTACTCGCGGGTGCCGGTTCTGTCAGGCGGGAATGCTCTGGCGTCCTTATCGCGAAAGAAATACCTCCTTGCTCATGGAAATGGCCGAAAAAGCACTTCAGGCAACCGGCCATGAAGAGATATCGCTTTTATCATTGAGTTCCGGCGACTACAGTTGTCTTGAACCTTTGGTTATAAATCTGATGAACAAGTATCATTCTCGGCGTGTCGCCTTGGCGCTTCCTTCATTACGCGTGGAGTCTCTCACCGGAACATTAATGGAAGAAATCAAACGAACACGTAAAACTAGTTTTACGCTGGCGCCGGAAGCGGGAACGGATAAAATGCGCCTGATTATCAATAAGGGCAACACCTCCGAAGATTTACTTTCCACCGTGGATAAAATATTCGCCGCCGGCTGGAAATCAATCAAACTTTATTTTATGCTGGGTCTGCC
>JAPLJP010000032.1 GCA_026388535.1 Deltaproteobacteria bacterium
AAATGGAGGATATTATCGGCGCGGATATTACCGATAAGGTCATTAAAAAAAGCCTGGCCGTCTACGAACGCGCCGCGGCAATAGCGCTGAGGGCGGGAATTATTATCGCCGATACAAAAATGGAGTTTGGACTGATGGGCAAAGAATTAATATTGATTGACGAATTGCTGACTCCCGATTCTTCCCGTTTCTGGCCTGCTGATGATTACGAAGAAGGCCGGCCGCAAAAAAGTTTTGACAAACAGTTTCTACGGGATTATCTTCTTTCCATTAAGTGGAATCAAAAACCGCCCGCGCCGGAGTTGCCTCCGGAAATCATAGAAAATACGAGGAAAAAATATGAGGAAGCCCTGAAACGTCTAGTGGAGTAATCCAGCCGCATATTGACTAAAACCGAATCATTATTAGATTACAATCAAATTAAGAGATTAGACGTCTTTTTCCCGAAAGGAGATACATTTTGAGCATTAGAAAACCTCCCGATTACCGTTTAAAACAAAAATTATTATACATTGATAAAGTTAGTCAGGACGAGCTTCGAAATTACGGCGATTTGTATATGCAAGAAGGCTTCTTATCTGACGCGCTTGATTTTTTCCAGAAGGCAAATGATACCAACGGCATCCAAAAAATCAAAAATATCGCTTTTGACAGCGGCGATGTTATGCTTTTCCAGCAAGCCGCCAAAGCCCTCAATCTGGAATTAAAACCCGCCGACTGGGAAGTCATCGGACAGAAAGCCATCGACTTGAAAAAATATTCCTTCGCCCTGCACGCGCTGGAAAAAGCGAATAATGAGGAAAAGCTCAATTCCCTGAAGAAAATAATACAACAAAAGGTTGACGGAAAAAGCGCATGACAAAAAAAGATTATTATGAAATTTTGAACGTGGACAGAACGGCTTCCGACGAAGAGATAAAAAAAAGCTATCGCACAATAGCTATGCAGTGCCATCCGGACAAAAACCCGGGAAACAAAAAAGCGGAGGAACAATTTAAAGAAGCGGCTGAAGCTTATGAAGTATTAAGCGATAGACAGAAAAGGGAAATATATGACCACTATGGTCACGAAGGTTTAAACAGCACCGGTTTTAGAGGCTTCAGCGGTTTCGATGATATTTTCTCCCACTTCAGCAATATTTTTGATGATGTTTTCGGTTACGGCAATGCACGGGGTAAGTCGCATTCCTCCGCGAGCGCCGGCTCTGATTTGCGCTACGATCTTAAAATATCTTTTCTTGATGCCGCCTTTGGACTTACCACCACAATTGATCTGGATAAATCAGCCGTCTGCCATAAATGCAATGGCACCGGAGCCTCGCCGGGATCATCCCCTGAAACATGCCGCACCTGCAAGGGACGCGGTCAGGTAATTCAATCCAGCGGGTTTTTTACCATAAGTTCCACCTGTCCGCATTGCAACGGATACGGCAAATTCATTTCCAAACCATGCGATAATTGCCGCGGCATGGGAAAAGAACAGGTATCGAAAACCGTGCAGTTGAAAATTCCCGCCGGAGTGGAAACTGGATCACGTCTGCGTCTGCGCGGCGAAGGAGAAGCCGGATATCAGGGCGGGTCTGACGGTGATTTGTATGTTTTCCTATATGTCGAAGAACATGAATTCTTCACCAGATCGGGCGATGACATTATTTGCCGTGTTCCCGTTTCTTTTGTCAACGCCGCTCTGGGCGGCACAATTGAAGTGCCGACGCTTCAGGGCAAAGAAAAATTGAAAATTCCCCGTGGCACGCAAAACGGAAAAACTTTCCGACTCAAGGGCAAAGGAATTTCTCATGTCCGCGGTTACGGACACGGGGATCAGATCATTGAAGTCTTTGTGCAAATTCCCACTGTATTGAGCAAGAAACAGGAAGAACTATTAGCAGAGTTTGAAAAGCTTAATCAGGCAAATCAATGATTATTTTCATCACCTTATTTCAAATCGCGACATAATAGCGTTTGCAATACCAGGTAACATGTGCTTTAAGAACAAGCATTAAATTTCCGGAGGAAGAAATATGAAAAGAAATAGGTTTTGTCTTTTAATCTTATTATTATTCACTCTTTTTCTTTTTTCTGGTTGCGAGCTACTGCTTGTGGGAGGTGCGGCCGTTGGAGCAGGTACGGCGGGAACCTACTATTATGTTAACGGCGGCCTAAAAACCGATTACTCAGCTTCCTTTGATAAAGTCTGGAGCGCTTGTGAAAAGGCTGTCGCCGATATGCACGGCATTGAAGTAGTTCCTAACAAAGAAATTGCGCAGGGAACAATCAACACATTGATAAATGATGAAAAAGTCAAATTTGATATTACATATAAATCAAAAAATCTAACTACAGTAACCATTCGCGTGGGCTTAATCGGCAACAAACTATCGTCCCAACTCTTACATGATAAAATTGCCGATTACCTGGTCAAGGAATAAAAGAAGCGTATATAATATGGCCCGATAAATCACGGGTATAAACCCCAAAGCAAGCTGCGGGGTATAATTCAACTAACAAATTTCTATTCGCTTCACTCTTGAAGTTTGAGTCTCATTACAACTTACGCTTCCTATAGTCAGCGAGTCTCATTATAATTGGAGTTTCAACAACAGATGAACAAAAAAGTTATCTTAGGTATCCTGATAAGCGTCATCCTGGTTTATTTGTCCGTAAGAGGAATTAATCTTCAGGATGTTTTGAGCGATCTGCAAAAAATTCAATTAAGTTACGTTATTTTTTTCATCCTCCTTGTAATTTTAATGCAATGTCTGCGCTCCTACCGCTGGGGCGTTATTCTACAACCGATGGAAAAAATAGATCAACTTTCTCTTTTTTCAGTTACCTCGGTAGGCTTTCTGGCGATAGCTTCAATTCCGGCGCGCATTGGTGAACTGGCCAGGCCTTATTTAATATCCAAAAGAAGCTCGATAAAAATGTCTTCCGCGCTGGGTACTATCCTGATTGAAAGGATATTGGATAGTTTTACCGTATTAACGATCGCCGTAATTGTTCTTCTTCTTACTGATCTCCCCTCCTGGATGATTAAATCGAGTATTATTTTCTTCCTGCTTGCTTTAGCAATGTTTTGTTTTATTTTGTTTTTAATTCTGCGCAGAGAAACGGCGCTGAAATTCATAAATATAATCTTAAATAAGCTTCCGGGAAAACTTGCTCATAAAATAGATGGATTGATCCATCATTTCATAGATGGTTTTCAGATTGTCACTAATATTAAATTGCTTTTGTATTTGTTTTTTCTTTCAGCTTTAATCTGGCTTGTGGATGTTTTGGCGATCTATGTACTGCTTTTGTCTTTCGGCTTCACTCTTCCGGTAATGGCGTCATTTGTTTTAATGATTATTCTTATTGTAGGCATAGCCATTCCCGCGGGACCGGGTTATATCGGCAACTGGCATTTCGCCTGTGTTCTGGCCTTAAGTCTTTTTGGTTTGGCTAAACCTGAAGCGCTTTCCTTCGCGGTTGTTTACCACTTCCTGTCCATGGTCATTGTAGTTATACTCGGAGTTGCGTTTCTACCCTTCAACAAATTCTCCATTTCCGATATGAAAAACCAAATGAATCATAAAGGAGAGGTTTAAGGCTCGTCTTTTACCGCAACTTTAAGACTTTTTAATTTCTTGTGCAGATTGCTGCGTTCCAACCCAATCGCTTCTGCGGTTTTGGAAATATTTCCTTCGTTCTCTTCCAGCTTCTTCAAAATAAATTGTCTTTCGAAGTCCATCTTAGCGTCTCTTAAGGAATCGCTGATTACCGTTTGAGATCCGAAAGCTGTCTCATTTTCCTCTTTGATATTTAAAGACGGAATATCCTTCTCCGTTATTTCATTGGAGGGAGTCAGAATAATCAGTCTTTCAATAATATTTTTTAATTCCCGGACATTCCCCGGCCAATCGTGTTTCATAAGCATTGCCAATGCGTCATCGGTCAATGTCTTCGGCTCCAGGCCTTCTTTAATTGTAAAATCCAGCAGAAAACGTTCCGCCAGAGGTTTAATATCTTCCTTCCTTTCACGCAGGGGCGGAACACTCAAAGGAATCACATGCAACCGATAGTAAAGATCCTGCCGGAAACGCCCCGCCCTCATCTCTTCTTCCAGTTCCTTATTGGTCGCAGCTAATACCCGCACATCCATGTCAATTAATTTGTTGCCGCCGACCCGTTCAAACTTTTTTTCCTGCAGAATACGCAGAATCTTCGCCTGAGCTTTCAGGCTCATGTCGGCCACCTCATCAAGAAAGATCGTGCCTTCGTGGGCAAGATCAAATTTGCCGCGCTTTTTCTCTGTCGCTCCGGTAAAAGCTCCTTTTTCGTGGCCAAACAATTCACTTTCAATAAGCTCTTCCGGTATAGCCGCGCAGTTGACTTCCACAATGTCTTTATGTGATCTCAAACTCAAGTGATGAATGGACCGCGCCACTAACTCTTTGCCTGTGCCGTTTTCCCCCATAATCAAAATCCACGCGTTCGTTGGCGCGACAATGCTGATCATTTCTTTAAGTTCGGTTATCGCCGGGCTGCTGCCGGTCAGTTCGTACTGGTGAGAAACTTTCTGTTTTAATAAAACGTTTTCCTCCTGCAAACGGCTCAAGCTTATAGCGTTGTTTACCAGAATTATAATTTTATCGAGTGAAAGAGGTTTCTCTATAAAATCAAACGCGCCGAGCTTTGTGGCTTTTACGGCCGTTTCAATTGTGCCATGACCGGACATTATAATTACCAGCACTTTGGGATTTATTTTCTTAATGGCTTTGAGAGTTTCCAGACCATCCATGCCCGGCAACCAGATATCAAGTAGGACAAGCTGCGGCATTTCTTCCTCAACAATTTTAACGGCTTCTTCGCCGCTGCCCGCCACCAGAACCTGATAGCCCTCGTCACTTAAGATCGCCTTTAAAGACTGGCAGATGCTTTCTTCATCATCAACTACAAGAATTGTCTCGTTCATATTTACTCTTTTAGTTCATTAACTTATTTTTTTACTATATCATGGGTATGAAACCCAAAGCAAGCTTTGGGGTTCATACCCTCCGCTGCGCTGGCTATCCCCATACGCTTCGCTCCTGGGATAATTCGACTTACGCTTCCTATAGTCAGCGAGTCTCATTAAACTTGAGAAACCGGCAACTGAAAAGAAACGATAGTTCCCGTAGGTTTGTTGTCGGCAACGCTTACCTGACCATGATGATCGGAAATGATTGAGCTGACAATTGCCAGACCAAGACCTGTTCCCGATTTCTTCGTCGAAAAATATGGTTCAAAAACTTTTCTTTTATAACTCGCGGGAACCCCTGCGCCGTCGTCAGCCACGGCAACCGTAGCTTTGCGGTGCTGTTCATCATAACTCACGGCAATATCGATATGGCCGTTCTTTTTATTAATTGCCGCAACGGCATTATCCAGCAGATTGATCATTACCCTGTTAATCTGCTCGGCATCCAGATCAAACTTCGGCAGTCCTTCAGCGGGCTTAAGTTCAAAAACGATATCCTTATGCGCGTCCTGAAAAAGCAAAACGGCTTCTGCAACCACCGCATTCAAGTCGTTGAGCGTCGGAGAAGTCACCGGCATTCGCGCGTAACGGGAAAATTCATTGACCAGATTTTTAAGCACTTCCACCTGATCAATAATTGTCTGTGTGCATTCTTTAAACACGGAACCGTCTTCTCCCAATTTATCTTCATATTTTCGCTGTAATCGTTGCGCGGAAAGCTGAACCGGCGTCAGCGGATTTTTAATCTCATGCGCCATGCGACGGGCAACTTCACGCCAGGCAGCAGCACGTTCCGCCTTTTGAAGCTGGGTTAAATCTTCAAAAACCACAACGATACCGGAATCATTACCTTCCTCATCCTGAATTGTTGTAATCGTCAGAAGAACAGTAAGAGCTTTATCTTTAAGCATAACTTCTAACTGCTTTTCCAACAAGCTCTCGTTGTTTTCTTTCATTTCCTGCAGAAATTCGTCAACAAGAGAAAGATGTTCCGGTATCATTAAATCGCGGTAATTCTGAAAAATAACCTTCTCCGCTTTAATATCGAACATCTTTTCCGCGGCGCGATTAATGGTAGTAATCATCCCGGATTTATCTACAGAAATAACGCCCGCGGAAACGTTGCGCAAAACTGTTTCCATATATTTGCGCCGCTGCTCCAGATTTATATTCGCTTCTTCCACACTATTTTTGCTTTTCTTTAAATCCTTGGTCATTTGATTAAATGATTTGACTAAAAGTCCAATTTCATCGTCTGCCTCAATATCAATGCGGCTATCTAAATCTCCCTGTGTAATTCTATTAGTGGCCTGGACAAGATC
>JAPLJP010000097.1 GCA_026388535.1 Deltaproteobacteria bacterium
ACCTTCGTTCTCCTTGATAGTAATCTCCGATTTCTCCGGCGTGGCAGAGGACAAAACTTCAGACGATACGGATTTCGTCTGAACTGGTTCATCTTTCTTTTCCTCTTTTTTCTGCGCTACAGTTTTTATTCGTTTCTCGCCGCTTAGTTCTTTAAGAACACTCAGATTGGAGCTGTCTGTGACGCGGCTGGAAGTTACATGCACTTCAACACGCCTGTTGAGCGCCTTGCCGGCTTGAGTTTTATTATCAGCAATAGGCTCATCGCTTCCCTTCCCTTCAACAGAAAGTTTTTCCGGAGGAATCTGAAGCTTATTAATTAAATAGTGACCGACACTCTTAGCTCGCGCCAAAGAGAGCGCCTGATTATCAATATAATAAATACGGTTTTGCGGAGCAATGGGAACATTATCCGTATGCCCGCTTACATAAATTTTTTCCAGTCGCAGGCCGGAAAGAGAATCGGCCAGTTCATCGAGTTTTTTGCGGTCTTCATCATTTAATTCGGCGCTCCGTACCGGGAAATGCGGACGCAGAACTATATCGGGCATCTGAGATATTTCTTCATTTTTGTTCATCTGCAAAATTGTTTCCGCAGGCGGTGTCAATACTTCCGTTTCTCCCTCGCCGTCAGCGGCCAGATAAGCCTGTGTCACCAATGTTCCCGCTTTCATGTCGCGAGAAGGCGTTCCCCGGAAAGTAATTTGGCGGCCCCAACCTGCCGGTAGATCATTTAATTTGAATACCAGCTTGTTTTTTTCCATCTGCAGGGGATCTGTAATCGCGGCTCCGTCCATCTTACTGCTGCCCTGTTCATAGAGCACGCCTTCCGGAAGGATTATGTTTAATCTTACCGCTTTAACCGGAACCGTACTTCCGCGCATATAGACCTTGTATGCTACAGTTTTTTCTTCTATGGCATTGGCAAGCTGCAGAACTATTTCACCTTTCAGCAATTCAGGAGGGGCCGGTGGTTCTGCGACTCTCGTTTTTTTGCGGACATGAAAGTCCGTGCGCCAGAGAGCACCACCTTGTGTTTCAACAAATTGTGAAAACGCTCTTCCGGCAAAACGGCTGTTTTGGGTGCAGGCAAATGCCTCATAACCTTCCGGCAATGAATCCAGATCCATCTGCACTACATGCAGACCGGGATTCACTCCTTCGAAATGAAACAATCCCCGCTTGTCGCTGATAACAAAAGAACCATCCTCAAGATAGACGCGCACGCCCTCGACACCGTTCGGGCCTTCAACGGTTTTATCGTTGCACGCTCCGGTGGAGACGCGCCCCATCAGAGTTGATTTGGTCCGCATAAAGTCGTCTTTGATCTTAACAGTAACGCGGGCATTGTTTGATGTTCCTCCGCTAGAGGCGCCAGCAGTGGCGCTGTTAATCGCATCGCCAAGTTTTGTTCCGGCAGTTACTTCCACCACATAATCTATCGTGGCTGAAGCGCCTGCCGCCAGAGTGCCAACATTGAAGGTCAGCGTTCTGCCGTCAGATGAAATAGTCGGATTGCCTGTGGAAACGCCGTTTAATTTTGCCGAACCACTGCGGTATCTGAAACCAATAGGCATGGTGTCCACTACCTGGACTCCGCCCGCGGCAACTGATGTACTGGTGTTGGTAACAGTCAGCCGGTAAGGAATAAAATCGCCATGCCCCGCGGTATCCTTGCCGGCTGTTTTCTGCACCCAGAAAGTTGATGAGCCCCGATCAAGAGGAATATCTATGCGCACGGAAGGGCCGGGATTGATGCCAAATACCTCGCCGCGGGAACCGGGAACAATTGTAAAAGGATTGCCCGATAAAGTTTGAATTATGGCAGTGTCCACCTGACTGGGGAAAGCGTATCCGGGCGGCGGCGTTACCTGTAATTGATAACTGCCGGACAATACAAACGGAAAACGATATTTCCCCGAAGCGTCAGATGTGACTGTTGACGGAAAAGAGCTTACTCCGTCGTCGCCATAAACAGTAGCCGGCAGGCCTGTGGTTGTGTTAATCAAAGTAACTGTGGCGCCGGGTACCGGCAGACCGGTTGTGGTGTCAAACACAATTCCGTAAGGATCAACCACAACAGTCGTAGCCGATGTGTCGGTTCCGTCAACGCTATCAACATAGTTTATATTGAGGATGTCTCCGTCCTTGACGGAAATACTGCCGCTGTAAGAAGTTATCGGCCCATTGGATGTGGGCAGGTAACCTGTAAATACACCTGTATTAGGACCTGTTTCTGTAAGGCGAATCACTTCCGCATCGCCGTTGGCTGGATTGGTCACGGTCACAAAAACCGTTTCGGCCACAGTGTTATTCAGATTCTGATCCTTATCAGTCAGACGGATGAAAAGCGGCTCTCCCTGATGAATCTGTGCAGTATCTGTCAGCGGCACCGGCTGGCTCAAATCAATGGGAGGAGTTGGTCCAAGCGGATCCGGCGCCGGCAGATTGACCAGAGGGCCGGAAGAACTTCCTGCCCTATACGCCGTTGTGGTCACATTAACCGTCTGCGCTGTGGAAAGCAGTGGCGCAAATGTTAAAACTTCTATTGTAGATGGTGTCCGGACAACAGCCGTTACAATAACCGATGATGTTGCCGGAGTGGTACTCTGCGCATAATCAATGCGCGCATTGTTGATTATTTTATCTCCATGAACGGGAGTCTGCGAAAAAGCCGCGGACGGAACAAGAAAAACAGCAAGCAGAACCAGTCCTGCCGCGGCTGATGTAAAAGTTCGTAGAGAGGAACAAAGCAGATTCAAGCCGGATTTCAATGAAGATATATCTCTCCCGCTCACTGCAAAAGGCGAGCGGACGGGATTTCCGGTCTTTCGACCGGAAATCCAGCTCTTCATTTTATTTTTCATCCAGCCCGAAATCATAACTTCAGCTTTGATCCGTTAATTGTTAATCGTTACCTGATATAAAACACTAACCGTGCCACCGGAGGCAATCGTACCACCAGCGGCAGGTGGATTACCCACAGGCGACGTTCCGACATTGACCGTAAGTGTACCCGAATCATATTGGGCCATGTCATCACCAGTGGCCGTAGTCAGAGTAGATGGTACGTTAGATTCGTTGACATATGTTACAGTTGTACCTTTAATGGTAACGTAGGATGTCGGCAGGGCATCGGTGATAACAGACGCCGTAACTGGTCCCGTTCCACTGTTGTGGGCAACGAGAATGTACTCGAGTGTATCGCCCGATTTTCCCGTAACACCAGCAGGATAATAGAATGTGCCGGAGCTGGCGGGATATTCGACAGGTGTTCCGGTGCCGGTAACGGCCAGTGTTGCATTGCGAACGTACTTGGTAAGGGTCGCCAGGCCGTTGGTAAAGGTATTGGTTACCGTGTCAGTACAAGTTGTCGCGGGATGGGTACCACTAACGGACGTGGCAGTAATAGTGTCAGTAACCGTCACACTTTGGCCGGGTAGGCCAGTATTGTCAGTGGGATCAACCGTTACCGTAATAGTCTTCTGTTCATAGATCGGCACAGCGGCGCCGGGCGCGGTATCCAGAGACGGATTTGCTGTATAAGCCGGATCAAGTGTTATTGTAGTGGTGCCATTGCCGTTATCCGTGACAGTGTCAACCCTTACTGTTTCTGTTCCGACAACAATCAGATCACCATGCTCTATTCCGTTCACAACAGCATTAGGTGTTCCATCGGAAGGAACAACAAGCGATGTTGTAGTACTGCCGGCTAAAGTAAGAGAAGCGCCGAGTTCAACACTGGTGGCGGCTACACCATTGACATATGTAGTGAATGTAGCGCCGGTGGTATTGCCGAGAGTGGGTGCCGGCACGGAAAGATTATAGGTGTCGGGACCATTGGACCCCGCGATAATGGTGAAAGTGTCTGTAGTAGTCGCTGAAGCACTATAAACGGTTGTCTGATCCGCTCCCGAAGTAATATTGGGCGCGGCGGGAACCAGAGCAACCGCAACAACAACTGGCGTGGCGTCTGCTGTCTTGGTACCGGTGCCGTCATTGTAGGACAGATGTGCAGTGTTAGAAATCTGCGTGTTAGCCGCTAAAATGGCATGCGCAGACTGCGGCAGGACAAAGGCCAGCAAGGCCAGCAGTACAAAACTGCCGGCAAGAGCCTTCAGCACTGCCAATCTGATGCTGATAAATCTCTTTTTCATAGTAATTTCTCCTTTTAATAGTTTTATATTTTAATTGTGTTGCTTATTATTAATTACATCTTTTTATTAAATTACATTGCTACATTTCATACGAACACTAAGGATCATAGGGCGCCTCCTTTTCTTTCCATGAATTATTTTTATTTCGACAAATATTTATTGTATTGGGTTTCATTTCACTTTTACCTGAAAACCAACCTGACCATTACCGCCCGCGGGAATAACACTGATTGTCCAGCGGATATGGGTGTATTCTTCGGGAGAAGCGCTCTTTTTTTCGATCTTGCCGTTGGGCAGTTTTAAATCATAGGTAAGCAGAGACTGCTTCTTGTAGGTCTTGCCGCCGTCAATGGAAAAGCTTATTTCCGCATCCTGGCCGAAGGCGCTTCCTGTAACATATACCGTACCTTTCGGAATCGGATCGTCCAAAACAGCTTTGGTTGCCGCCTCGTTCTCTGAATTGACGTAATTTAAAGTGTAGAAAATTACGTCTCCCGGATTAATAATTTTAGCGTCAACCCTTTTGGTAACTTTGTTGACAGTAACTTCTTTTTCCGCCTTTATGCTGATGGAAATCATCGCTTTTGCAAACACCTCAACAGACAGCAGCATTAAAATCATTGCTATCAATACTGGAATATATTTTTTCATAAAACCTCCTCTTTTCCGCTTTTCAAAATTTACTTATTATAAAGGTGGCAACCTGCTCGACGCTCACCTTGTAGTTGATAGTAAAATATGCCCCATTAGTGTTCATCGTGCCGCTCATAGGAATTCTCCAGTTAGTTGACCGTCACCTTAAAAGTTATGGTGGCAGACTTGCCAGCCGGCAGAATACCTGTCGCCGCCACCCCGGCACCACGACTGGTGTTGTCGTCAACTAACAATCCTGCGATCAGCGGTGAGGTCGCACCATCTCCTGCAACCGTAATGCTGGGAGGAGGACCACCATTCATCCGTGTGGAATTGGCCACATAGGTAGTATAGGTCGGCACGGGATCAGTCACGATTGCATTGGAAGCTGGTCCGGTACCATTATTGGTAACTGTTATAGTATACGTTATTATCTCTCCCACTCCGGAATTTACCTTTCCCGTTGGCTTGTCCGCCGTTTTCATAATGGTGAGGTTGGCAATTACCACCGGCATTTTAGCCGAACTAGTATCCTTCACCGTTCCTTCAGTTCCCTCTTTTGCCTCAACTGCCACGTTCCAATCGCCAAGAGATCCTCCGCCAGTCGGAACTGTGTATGGCCCGTATTCGTAAAGTTTGCTGGCAGAAGTTGAATAACTTGTCGGGACCATATTGTACTTGACAGACGTACCTGGAGGAGGAGGAGTCAAGGTAACAGTCACGCCGTCAATCGCGCCGTTAATATCGTAGGCGCCGAACGGATCGCTGACCATGGCGCGGATGTAAACAGTATTTCCGGGTGAAACCGAGGTAACAACGGACCCGCCGTTAAGATAAGAGTTGTTATAAATTCCTATACTGTCCACACTGATAACGCTCTTCGAAGGCAGATTAACATAGGAGTAGTTATTGGCAGACGGCGTCGGCCAAACACGGACATCGGCAGCAAATAAAAACACATTTCGATTATTGGTAACATCAAGCCCCCAGTAACTGTCCTTTGGACAAGTATAGGTTGTAGGGGGCAGGTTGAAGGGACAATCCTTCACTGTACCATTAAGGTCACAACTCATGGTAACTGATGCAACTGGTGTTGTTCCACAACGAAGTGTAATCGGGATGCTGTATGTTCCGTTGTTGTTGGTCGAAAGCCTTAGATGCCCTTGAATGTTTTGAGTTCCACTATTGATGGTCACCGCCGATGGCAATACTGGGCTTAAATTCCATGAAGCGGTGTTTCCTCCTTTGGCAATCGTAACATAATTGGTACTAATCCCCATAGGAGTTCGCGATAGTTTAAGCGTAGAAGAGTCGTAGAGATACAACGGCTTATTGCCGGAAGAGGGAGGTGTGGAACCTGATACCGGAGTAGTAACACTTTTCGAATTATTAGCAGTATATATATCCAACATGTCGCTGGAAACGGTGACGGTGGCGGTGTTTGTAACCGATAACGCGTCACCAACAATAACTTTCAGCGTAATGTCAGGAGCGGCAGCGCCGGCGGCCAGAGGACCGGGCCGCGTACAGGTGACTGTCCGATTTGAAGTGTTGTAGCCGCAAGTCCAGCCGTTTCCCTCAGCGCTCACATAGATAAGCTCATTAGGGAGTTGATCGGTCACTGTGATGCCCGTAGCAGGGTCGTTACTGTCGGCAGCGTTCGTTACACTAATAGTATAGACTCCTTCTGTACCCACAGTGAAGCTGCCGCTGGCGCTCTTGTTGATCGCCAGATCACACATAGGAGTGTTGGTAACGGATATCGACTGATGGGTAAGTATGACCAAGTCTTGGCCGGCACTATACACCGCCGTGCCAGTCGTCATTCCAGATGATAAAACGCTGGTGATATTATAAAGGTCAACATCCACGCCATATGTCGTGGTAGGGCCTGGGGAATTTGCACTTGACACTGAATTAAACTGATTGTTTGCGGGGTTTAAAGCTGCTAAGGGGTCAGTAGGTCGTGGAAGTGCTTGGCCGGCAAAAGTTATATTCTCCGTCGTACCGGTGAGAGTCTCATCGCCTTCCCATGAAATAACCAAATGTTTACCGTTTATTGGCGAGGCTGGAACCTTAAAACCGCTCGGGTCAAGTGTGATCGAGTTATTTTGGAATATCTGAAAGCCGTCATAGGAGTTGATAAGCCGCAAATCCTCACTGGGATTCTCGTAGATAACCACCATGGCAAATCCGCTCAACACCGTCTGGTTGTCGCAATATGTGTTGGAGGCATCTACGGCAAGACCGGAAAAACTATAATTGCCGTTGCCCGTCACCCCATAACCAGTGGTAACGTCCTTAAAGCCGCCGAAGAAATGTAATGTATTATCATTTGGCGCCGTATCAGTGAAAGTTCTGTCGGCGGTTATATTGTTGTAACCATTAAAATTGATAGTACCGTCCACCGCAGAGCCGGAACCAGCCCAGTACAACCAGGCGGCAACAATCGTTGATCCGGTCGGGATGCCGGATAGCGTCATGGAACCACTGGTGTTAAGCGCACAGGGGGCAGTATCGTTATTCCCGGAGCGCAGGGTGCCGCCCGCAGCCACAATATTAATATGGCCAGCATATCTCCCGTTATGTTGCGCTGCTGGTAAATAGTCTATCGGCACTGCGGCCAACGCGGTTTGGCTGGTTGTAATGCCTATGGAAATGATAGCCGCGGATAAGAATAGATGAATTGCACATCTGCGCGCGATATTATGCAAAGCGCTTATGCTTTCGCTAATTCTACCAACTAGTTTTTTTTCACAATAATCAATCATGGCGGCACCGGTAAAAAAAAACGCCAATCACTTCGGTAACCCGTCCATCCGCTTACTCGCTTTACGAATATTTCGGATACGTGGTTTTGCGCCGCCGGATTACTCCGGTTTTGCCTTTATCGGTGTCAGCCTCTTAAATCTAAATAATCACTCCATTAATTAATAACAGTTTATCTTTTAACAAAAAAAACCCTCCCTCTCATAAAGAGTGGGAGGATCATCTTTACTTCCATAAAAACAATATTCTTCTATTCGATAAAATCTTTTTCCTATAAAGAAACTACCTTAAAATAATTTGTTCGTAAGTTACCATTTAAAAAAACAACTTGTCAACACTTTTTTATAAACTTTCAAAAAAATAATCTTTCTAAATAATAATTATTTCTCTAATTTCCCCCCCCGCGCTGAAATAATTTATAAGATGATGGTTTTATTTATATTTTACTGATGAACCACTATTTTATTATTCTACCTTTATATATTTCTGTAGAAGATATTTTTATAAAAACTTTTCTAAATTTTATCAGTTAGAGTTTTTATACTATAATTATCATCCAATCAAACCCCAAAAAAACCTATTGACTTTTTATAATAACACCGTTATCTTAACAGCGCTATTTTAAAAAAGGAGTTGCCAATGCCCAAGTCACCAATGACAAAAGAAGAAATCGATAATACTCGGGTACGGATTCTAGACACCGCTCTCGACATAATTATTGAGGAAGGGTTCAACAATCTCAGCGTAAGAAAAATAGCATCCCGTTTGGGCGTTACCGCCACGACAATTTATAATTATTACACAAATAAAGATGAAATCAATCTGATGATAAGGATAAGGGGATTCGAGAAACTCCATGATCTTCTGACAGAACGTTCGGCTCCATTTAATGATATTGAAGAAAAATTTAAAGCCATGATTCGCGGTTATGTTGAATTCGGCCTGACTTATCCCAGCTACTACGATATCATGTTCAATCTGCACACTCCCAAATATCTCGACTACGTAGGCACTGATATAGAACCTCTCGCTCATACAGAAAAACAAAACGCATTAAAGTGCCTTGCTCTTTTTATGGAACCCATCAGCGCTTACATACCTTCGCAGGGAAAGAAGAAAGATCTTTTCGTGTTATATCAGGTTGTTAAATACTGGTCTGACCTGCACGGCCTTGTCACGCTTAAAAACACCCGCTTATTTCATGAAGTACTGGAAGATGTAGATGCATTCATTGAGGAACGAACTTCAGACATGATCGAAAATATCATAAAACTTAAAGAAAGTTTCGACTACGGAGAAAAACTTTTTTAAACAAAAATAAGTAACCTAAGTTATCATTTGGAGGTGTGCCATGGAGACAGCCCGTCAAATTGCTAAAAAAAGTTTTACCAACACTCTGGCGAATCTGTTTTTAAAATTCTTCGCCTTGAATTTCAACACGCGTCCGTCATTAAACAAATATTTAAAATGTGACGACGGCTGGCTCAATTTTACCTTCGGCATAAGAACGGAAAACGGCTCTGTGGAACAGGCCATACGCTTTGAAGATGGGAAAGTCCGAGTATTGAAAGAGATTCCCGAAAAGCTGGATGCTCAACTTATATTCGTTGATGAAAACGCTGTCAAAGAAGCGGCCACTCAGCCTCCCAACAGGCTGATGCTGGCGCTGATGGAAAACAGAATGGTCACCCGCGGCAACCTCGGTTATCTTCAATTAATCAACTTTTATCTTTCATTGCTTCTAAAACAAATACAGATTGCCAAGCTGAAGAAAGAAACAAAATTGGAAAATCGAAAATATGACGCGGGTAAAGCGGCAAAAAAAAGCATCGAATCCAAAAATCTGCGGCAACTCAAGGCGTCCTCTATTGATAAAGGTGTCAAGTTTTTAACCGATCCATATCTGGCGGAATACGGTCTTAACGACTTTCCCAGACTAAAAGATTTTCTTGATATCCACTTAAAGACCAAAGCGGCAATATGTCATGAGCGTCCGGAAATCCTGACCAGATGGTACAAAGAGAATGGTTTTGAAACCGATAAAAAAGGCGCGCCCTGGATTGCCGAACTCCGACAGGCGCAAGCGTTCAAATATCTGCTGGAAAATAAAAAACCTATTATCAGAAAAAACGATCTTATCGCCGGAACAAGCACAACAAAAGATATCGGTGTCATCCTTTATCCCGATGCCCACGGCACAATGATCTGGGGAGAACTGGCTACCGTACCCTACAGACCACTGAATTCTTATGATATCGAACCTGAAACCATTGATGTGCTTCATAATAAAGTATTCCCTTTCTGGCTTAAGCGCAATTTTCGCGAATGGGTCAGAGATAATAAAGAATATCCGGTATGCCAGAAACTCGATGAGCGGTTCGCTGCCTGTTTCCTCTGGAAAACCGTTGCTCTTTCTCACACCATTTTAAATTACCCGGAAGTATTAAAGCTCGGAACAAACGGCATTATAGCAAAGATAGATAACGAACTAAGCGAAACTCCCGTATCCGAAAAACAAAAGCACGATACGCTCAAAGCAATGAAAATCAGTCTTGAAGGAATCAACGCCTACGCGAAGAATCTTTCTTCAGAAGCCGAAAGACTTGCGAAACGGGAAACTGAGCCTGCACGTAAAAACGAATTGCTCCATCTTGCCGATATCTGCCGCCGCGTCCCGCAGAATCCCTGCATAACCATCGACGAAGCTTTGAACGCCATATGGATAATCTGGGTTGGCGTGCACATGGAAAACACAAACGCCGGTTTCTCGCTGGGAAGGCTTGATCAGTGGCTCCAGCCTTATTTTAAAGCCGATATGGAAAAACTAAAAGATGAAAAAGAAAAGAAAGAATATATCAGGCACGCTATCGAACTTGTAGGCTGTCTTTATATGCGCTGCACAGATCATCTTCCTCTGGTACCGGACATCGGAAACTACTTGTTCGGCGGAAGTTCTTCGGATCAGGTTATTACTCTCGGCGGCGTTACACCTGAAGGTGAAGACGCGGTCAATGATATGACCTATATATTTTTAAAAGTCACGGAAATGTTATCCATTAGAGACCCCAACGTGAACGCTCGCTATAGCCGTGAAAAAAACAGCGATACATATCTTAAGAGGCTGTGTGAGGTAAATTTAAACACGACCGCAACTCCTTCAATACATAATGACGAGGCCGTAATTGAATCGCTTAAAGAATTCAACTATCCGGCCGAGCACGTCCGTGATTGGTCAGCAACAGGTTGTGTGGAACCCACTCTCTCAGGACGCCATATCGGCCACACCAACTGCATGATGTTCAACATGGTGGCCGCGCTGGAGATGGCTCTTAATAACGGAAGACATCCCTTGATGCGATGGGATTTGGGACCCCAAACAGGCGATATCAAGTCCGGAGATTTTAAAGATTATGAGTCGTTCTTTAACTCGTTCGCGAAACAGCTTCGCTTTCTGGCAGATCAGACATGTGAATATAACAATCTTCTGGGCGAGGCTCATCAGGTCATACGTCCGACACCTTATATTTCCGCTCTGATTGATGGTTCTTTGAAAAGCGGTAAGGACGTTACCAAAGGCGGCGCTCTTTACAATTCATCGGGAACGGCCTGTATCGGCCTCGCCGATATCACCGACTCTCTTATGGTTATTAAAAAACTGGTATTCGAAGAAAAGAAATTTACTTTCAGCGAGTTACTTGATGCCATCAACACCAATTTTAAAAACGACCCCGCACTTTTTGCTTTGATAAAAAACAAAGTTTCGTTGTTCGGTTCCGGCAATAGTGAAGCCCTGGCGACAGCCAACCGGATAACAAAGCTCGCCCATGACTGTTTCTGGGAACACGAAAATTATCGCGGCGGTAGATACACAGCTGGATTCTGGTCAATGTCCAACCATGTTGGTTTCGGCACCTTGACTGGAGCGCTTCCTTCGGGACGTCTGGCCGGCAAAGCCTTTACGCCCGGACTGACGCCTGAACCGCACGCGTCCAAAAACATTTTGGACAACATCCGCGATGTAGCCGGATTGGAAGCGAAAAACATGAATAACAATATTGCTTTCAACGTGAAAGTAGTGCCCGCCGCGAATGAGACACACGAGAAAATCGTGGATAACATCTATTCATACGTGAAGACATACAGCGAACTTGGCGGCATGCAGATACAGCTCAATGTAGTATCGTCAAAAACTCTCCGGGACGCGATGGAGCACCCTGAGAACTACCAGAACCTGCTTGTCCGCATATCAGGTTACAACGCTTATTTCGTTACTCTGAACAGAGAAATGCAGATAGAGTTAATCGAACGGGCGGAGTTCGGCATTTAAAAAGGAGCAAAAGAAAATATTTATGGCACAAAAAGAAATAAAAAATCCGTTAATTCTGGAAATCAAAGGCAACAGTCTCGATGACGGGCCGGGCATACGGTCTGTGGTGTTTTATAAAGGCTGTCCCCTCTCCTGCGTGTGGTGTCACAACCCGGAAAGCAAAAAGGCCGCGGTAGAAATATCCTTTGACGCCAAGGTGTGCATCGACTGCGGCTCCTGCCGGGATGTGTGCCCGGCAAACGCGCTTGCGCGCGACAATCGGTTTTACATTGACAGAGATAAATGCACTCTTTGCTTCTTATGCGTTGACGCCTGTCCTTCAGGAGCATTGGACAGGGTCGGAAAAATAATGGCTGTTGACGATATTCTTAAAAAGATTCTGCCGGACAAACCATTTTTTGACACATCGGGCGGCGGAGTTACCCTGTCCGGAGGCGAACCCACCTTATATATGGAATTCACATCTGGGCTTCTGAAGTCGCTCAAGCAGCAAAACATAAATACACTTCTGGAAACCTGCGGGTACTTCGATTTGAACAAGTTTATGGATATGCTCTACCCCTATCTCGATACAATCTATTTTGACATAAAGATTATTGACAGCGCTGCCCACAAAAAATACTGCGGCCTGCCCAATGAAAAAATACTGGACAATTTCAAACAGCTTTACAACACAGCAAAAAATGACGGCAAAACACTTCTTCCGCGGACACCGCTTATTCCTGATATTACTGACACAGAAGCAAACATAAAGGACATAGCGGCGTTTCTGAAAAACTTGAATATTACCGAGGCCGCTCTGCTCGCGTATAATCCGTTATGGCACGAAAAAAGCGATAAAGTCGGGACGGAAGATCCATATAAAAACAGCAAAACCATGACGTCTTTCCGGGAAAACACTATTTTAGAAAGATGCAAAATCACATTCGCGAACGCTGGAATTAGCAGCTAGTCAATTATTAATACGAAAAGGGGGATTAAGCAATGAGTGCAGAGGGGAAAATTGAGCAACCGGTGCTGGTAACCGGAGCAACCGGGTTTATCGGCAGCAGAGTCGTATATAAACTTTTGCAGAACGGAATCCCGGTGAAAGTGCTGGCGCTTCCTGACGAAGCGACGCCATCCGAATGGACGGAAAAAGTCGAGATTGTGCGCGGCAGCATATCTGATTCTCATGCAGTAGAAGAAGCGGCTAAGGGAGCGAAGACGATTATTCATCTGGTAGCGATTGTTACGGACTGGGGAGACGAAAAAAAATATTGGGAATTTACTGTTGAAGGCAGCCGCCTGATTTTTGAACAAGCTGTCAAAAACAAAGCCCGCGTAGTTCTCGCCTCAAGTATCGTGGTTTACGGCGATAAGATTTACTCTCAATCCTGCCCCGAAGAAACCGCCTATGGCAAAACATTCGGCCCCTACAGCAGAACCAAACAGGCACAGGAGAAACTGGCCTGGGATTACTACAAAAACAAAGGAATGAGGCTTACCGTGGTACGTCCGGCCAACGTCTATGGCCCACGCTCAGGTCCGTGGCTTCACGATGTAATTAATGTCCTGAAGAGCGGTTCGCCCGGTCTTATCTCCGGAGGAAACATGAACGCGGGACTCGCTTATGTTGATAACGTGGCGGATATTCTCATTCTGGCGGCTTCAACCGAAAATACAATCGGCAGGGCATATAACGCCTCTGATGGAATGGACGTAACATGGAAACAATACTTTACGGACATTGCCGATATGATAGGAGTTAAGAATCCGAAATCAATTCCCCGGCCTTTGGCAGCATTCGGCGCCTATTTACTGGAAGGGATTTTTAAACTGTTCAGCATTCAAAAAAGACCGCCTATTACCCGCGAAGCCTTGAATCTTGTAGGCTCAGATAACAGAATACCCATTGACAGAGTTAAAAATGAACTGGGGTACACGCCACAGGTCTCTTATGCTGAAGGTTTGAAGAAAATAAAAGAATACATTGATAAGGAACTAAAATAATATTGAAAAAAAGGGGGGCGCCATGGCTTACTTTTCCAATAAACTCGCCTTTATTACCGGGGGATCAAGCGGCATTGGACTGGCAACAGCGTCTCTGCTCGCTTCACAAGGATGCAACCTTGTTTTGTTTGCCAGAGGTGAAAAAATGCTTGCCGAAGCATGCAAAGCTGTCCAAGCACGCATGGACAAAACTTCACAAAGCGTCAACGCGGTATCAATGGATGTCGCGGATAATAACGATGTCCAGCAGAAAATTAAAACCGCTGTCGAGCGATTCGGCACACCCGACATATTGATAAACAGCGCCGGCGTCGGTTCTGGAAATTATTTTGAAAATATTTCCTACGAACAATTCGACAGATCAATGAAAATCAATGTATACGGCACACGAAACACCATCAGCGCCATACTCCCTTATATGAAACAAAAAGGCGGCGGTCACGTCGTCAACATTTCTTCCATGGCGGGATTGATCGGCATGTTCGGCTACTCTCTGTACTGCACGACCAAATACGCCCTTGTGGGTTTTTCCGAATGCTTGCGCAGCGAACTGAAACGGTTTAATATTAAAGTCACACTGGTCTGTCCTCCGGAAGTTAAAACTCCCTTTCTGGAAGAAGAAGCAAAAACACTTCCTCCTGAAGGACGGGCTGTGAAAAACCTTGCCGGTTTATTGAAGCCGGAGCAGGCGGCGCGTGCGATTGTCCGCGGCATTAAAAGGAAAAAGTTTCTCGTTGTTCCGGGACTTGCCGCAAAATTTCTATTCTTCCAGCACCGCGTCAGCAATGGATTCTTCACTCGTATGCCCTCTGATTTGATTGTTAGATTTGCCGCCTGGCGTTCGAAAAAGAGATAAAAAAGAGAACATTTTTTACTGGCCGAAAAATAATATTAACGGAAATATCACGCTTATATAAAGAGAGCATAGCTTCAACGGAATTTGCAAAAGGAGTGCTTATATGAATATTGTCATTGTCGGAGCCGGAAATATCGGAAGTATTTTTGCGGCACGTTTGATTGCCGCGGAACATCAGGTAAAGGTAATAGCGCGAAATCGTCGTTTGCAGGACATACAGCAAAAAGGGATTCGCCTCAAACCGCAGTTCGGCACTAATATCGAACATTACGCAGTAACGGCTCTTCCTGAATTGACACCCGATGTGCCCGCTGATTTGATTCTGGTAACAGTTCAGCGTCACCAAATTGATGCCTTAATGCCCGCGTTAACAGCTCACCCCTGCCCTTGTATTGCTTTTATGTTCAATTGTGGAGAAGACGATAGTCTGTGGCAGAAACAATTAAAAGGACGCTTGGTATGGGCATTCCCTTCAGCGCTGGGAAATATGCAGGACGGTATTGTTGAATATGTGGTATTGCCCGGCTTCCTGCGTTTTCTGCAAATTACCACTGTAGGTATTAATGCCGGTGGTTCCCTGGAGACTGCCAAGAAAATTAACAAACTATTTAATGAGGTGAGAATCTCTTCGGTTTTGCATTACGACATGCGCTCCTGGCTTGCTTCTCATCTGGCACTGATGTTGCCTCCTATGGCGCTTGGTGTCCGCAAACTTCAACAAGGCAAACCTATTGAGGTCTCTTTCGCCGAATCACGTCTTATAGCAAGGGCGCAGCAGGAAGCCTTTAGGGTTATACGCTCGCTAAAATTGTCGGTCACACCGATGAATATGTGGATGCTTAGTATGCTGCCTTCAGCGCTGGTTGCACCTTTTTTGTGGATGGGATTTCAGACAAAAGTTTTGCGCAAAGCATTAAAAGGTCACGCGGACCACGCTCATGGCGAGGTTGTTGGCATGTACAACGACTTGAAAAAAATGGCGAATAAAGTCGGATTTTCCACACCGGCAATCGATACCTTGTGCGAAAAGCTCTGAATAATCTCTTAATGTGAACAGCCTCTAAAATCATAGGAGAAAAGCCATGACAAATAAAAATGCAAGTCGTACGGTTATTTCATTTGATTGTAAAGGTTCCCGCATGGCAGGTTGGCACTATCCTGCCGGCGGTAATGATTTGCGTAATCATAATGGTTGTCCTGCCGTTGTCATGGGCCACGGCTTGTCATTGACGCGAGATTGCGGATTACCGCTATATGCAGAGCGTTTTGCCGCAGCGGGCATGCATGTGGTTGTGTTTGATTATCGTGGTTTTGGTGAAAGCGAAGGATCTGCGCCTGAAGTAGTATCAGCGCGCAAACAAGTGGAAGATTATCACGCCGCCTTGAAATTCATCAGAAAACTGGATGATGTGGATGAGTCGCGTATTGGCGTGTGGGGAACTTCATACTCAGGCGGAATAGCCACACAGTGTGCATATGAAGACGGCAACGTAAAAGCACTGGTGATTCAGGTGCCCAATCTGGATAATGCGGCCACCGGTTTGTTTATGGCGCGTCATCTCACGTTCACTGCACCGATTCGCGGTTTATGGTTGGTCATGAACACGGTAATTGATTTTGCTTGCGGTATACTCGGACTGTCGCCTCATCATGTCCGCGCAATGGGAAGAAAAGGTGAGTGGGCGGCATATGTAAATAATGAATCGATGGATCAAATTGATCAGATTCGAGGACCGTTATGGAAAAACCGTCTGGCAACGCGTGATTTCATCAGCTGGCCCTTTCGTCCTATAAAACATGTGAAAGATATTCGCTGCCGCATACAGATTTTTGCAGCGGAAAAGGATGACCTGACGCCATTTTCTCCAGCTATTCGCGCGGCGAAAATAGCGGGTGCTCGGGCTGAACTCCATAGATATCCCATGGGGCATTTCGGTATTTATGTGGGTGATATTTTTCTGGACGCGGTAAAAAAGCAAATAGCATTTTTAACAAGTGAGCTGACTGCCGATAAAACCAGATAATCACAGCAGTATCAGATTACTACAGAGTAAATTTCAAACCAAACATTACCTGGTAATTAAGAATACTGCCGAATTCCGTATCCCTTGGTCCGGCGTTGATCACGCCGGAAGAAAATAGTTCCCAATGATTCCCAAGGGAATATGACAAAAGCCCCAGAAATTGACCGGAGACGTCATCCAAATTCTGCGTCCAGCGAAAAGTCAGATCCAATTTACTTAGTATATTCCCCTGATAATATTGCAGGAGAACGTAATTTTTTCGTAAAAATCTCAGCCCGGGATTTGCCGTCTGGGATAGAACACCTTGCCCCAACAATCCCATAATTCCACCGGCCTCAAAAGCATCAGCGGCGTTTTGTCTTAAGATGTAGTAAAGGTCGGCTTCTTCATTGCTGTAACCCGGAGCGTTATATAAATATTCCAGAGAAAAAGTGCCGCTGTTGGCAAAAGTGTAAGAAGCTCCCGCCAGAATAACCGGTTTGATATCCGAGTCATCCTCATGGATCTTTTGCATGGAAGCTCCAAAAGGCGACGCATCCTTTTGAGGATACAAGGCACGACTGCCTTTAGCCAAACTTCCTTCTCCATAGAGCAACACAGCGTCGGAAACCGTCCACCCGCCGAAAAATCCCACTGTTACATCAGAATCTCTTTCTGAAAAAATCAAAGAAGCGTAGTATTTTCTGCCTGTGAAATCTATCTTCGCGGCGGCAGTTATTTCAAACGGATCAAGACCAAGAAGTGGGTTGCGTCCTTCATTCGTATTAACTATAACGGACATAGTCCAAAGACTATGGGGTATAAGCACCAGACGCGCGAAATCCATACCGGGAACTTCCATATAGGGATTACTGCGGCCGTTATCACTGAAAAAAGGATTGGACGGAGAGAAAAGAAATGAAGGCCCCCATTGCAGATTTTCTCTTCCATAGGATACAAAAATTCGATCCAGTATTTTCAATCTCACCAGCCACTCGTTTATATACCAGTCATCCTTCCACTCAGTTTCATCTTCGCGAACTCCTTCCTGCCACGCCTTAAAATCAAATTTTGCCCGCGGTTTGAAGGCAAGTTCAAGAAATTTAGAGTCAAAACGAAAATCAGGTCTGATTTCCGCATTGGCGGTATATTGAGGTATTTGGATAAAATCATTATTGGGATTCTGACTCGATTTGGAAGGCTCCTGAATAACACCATAAGTCAAAATCCGCAAATCTGCGGAGAAGTAATTCTTGAATTTTTGGAATTGCGTTTGATTTTCATCCGAAAGTTCTGCCGGCTTTGCAATCTGAACGTCAGGCGCGTTTCCCGGAGGATTTTTTTCAATCTGAATGGTAGTGCCTTCCGGAGGAATCTTTTCAATCTGAACGCCGGAAGTGTTTTCCTGAGGGATTTTTTCAATCTGACCGCCGGAAGTGTTTTCTGGAGGAATTTTTTCAATCTGAATGGTAGTGCCTTCTGGAGTGATTTTTTTAATCTGAACGCCGGAAGTGTTCCTCGGAGTTATTTCTTCCTTATTAGCTCCGGATGTGTTTTCCGGAGGAATTCTTTCAATCTTAATCTTAACGCCCGAAGTGTTTTCTGGAGGAATTTCTTCCGCCGGGGCTATAATCGGCAGACATAAAAAAAGGGCAATAAACAGAAAAATAATCGTGTAAATACTTTTTTTTGCTTTGTCTTTTT
>JAPLJP010000071.1 GCA_026388535.1 Deltaproteobacteria bacterium
CTCAGTAAACTGGGAGGCCCCAACGGAGTAATCCGTCAATCGGAATTTTTTCTCTACAGTAAAAAAGATAAGGAAGCTGTGGAACAATGTCTAGAACTGGGTCTGCGTTACCCGGAAATTACCAGTTGGATCAGAGCGGCAAAAGAAGATGTTGCTTTGGTTAAGGAATTCGGATTGAAGGAAACTGGCCTGCTTACTTCAGTTTCCGATTATCATATTTTTCTTAAACTGAACAAAAAAAGAAGCCAGGCTTTGGATGACTATCTTGGTGTAGTTAAATCTATTCTGGATTTAGGAATAATACCCCGATGTCATTTTGAAGACGTCACCCGCGCCGATATATACGGCTTCTGTATTCCCTTCGCGCAGGAATTAATGAAACTCAGGGAAGAAAGCGGTATCGATATTAAAATCAGGCTTTGCGACACAATGGGTTATGGGGTGACTTATCCCGGCGCGGCTCGCCCTCGCAGCGTGGATAAACTAGTCCACACCTTTATTAATGATGCCGGAGTTCCCGGTCATCTACTGGAATGGCACGGCCATAACGATTTCCATAAAGCCATGATTAACGCTACAACAGCGTGGCTATATGGCTGCAGCGCGGCCAATTCAACTCTTCTGGGGCTTGGTGAAAGAACAGGAAATCCTCCTATTGAAGGTTTAATTATTGAATATATCGCCTTAAAAGGAAATAACGGCATTGACACCACTGTAATTACCGATATCGCCGAATATTTTGAAAAGGAAATCGGAGTAAAAATACCGCATAATTATCCTTTTGTCGGCCTGGGATTTAATGTCACCAGCGCCGGCGTTCATGCCGACGGTCTCATTAAATGCGAAGAAATTTATAATATATTTGATACGAGGAAAATTTTAAAGCGACCAATTACCACAACGATCACTGATAAATCCGGCAACGCCGGTATCGCCTTCTGGATTAATCAACGCTTCAATCTTGAAGGTAATAAAATAGTGGATAAAAGACATCCGGGAGTTTCTAAAATCCATAAGTGGGTTACAGAACAATATGACTCCGGCCGGATCACTTCGATTTCTCCTGAAGAGATGGAAAAAAGAGTACGTCTGTATCTGCCGGAATACTTTATGTCGGAACTGGAAAAAATTAAATTTATGGCTGAAAAAGCGGCAGTTGCGGCCGTAACTCAAATCATTGAACATCCTTTAATGAAGGGCATGAACACCGAGGAGCAGGAACCGCTGATGCAGAGTTTCGTGGACGAACATCCTTCGATTCAATTCGCCTACATCGTCGATATGAACGGCCGGAAAACAACCAAAAATATCACCAACATCGCCGACCGCGCCAAATATGAAAACTATGGAGTCGGCACCGACCAATCCGACAGGGAATGGTTTATCAAACCACTACGCACGGGCAAAGTTTATGTTTCCGATTTCTTTATCTCCAAGATGACCGGAATTTTATGCTTTACTGTTTCCGCCCCTATCGTAAATGATAATGATGAAATGATAGGAATTTTCGGCGTTGATATTCAATTCGAAGACTGGGTGAAAAGAGCGGAGGATATGGAAGATATGGATCATATCGCCCTGCGCGCGGAATATAAAGAAATGAAATCGAAAGCGAAGCATGGTCATCATTAGGGAGACCCAAGCTTCAGAAACAGAGCGCACAGAAGCTTGCTGGTCGAACTTAATGACACTCGCTGAAAACGAATGCAGTGAAGTTTGAAGCGTAAGTGGAATTATCCCGCCAAAGGCGGAGGGTATCGTAGATGCCCGTGGTATCCCTCACGCGAAGCGTGTAGGGCTAATGACACCCTAATTAAAAGCAAAGCAAACTGAAACTTGCAAGTCGAACAGTCTCACACACGAAGTGTGCGGGATTAGGAAATCCTTTTTATAATACCACGCCAGCCAAAGCGTTTTGGGGCTAATGACACCTTAATCAAAAGTGTAGCAAACTGAAA
>JAPLJP010000021.1 GCA_026388535.1 Deltaproteobacteria bacterium
TCGATATTTGTTTGTAACTTTTTTCGTATCAACGGTTTTCTTCATCTTCGGAGTAGCGCAGGCCCAAACATCTCTCGATTCCCTGCTCAGGCCTTATCTGGATAAATATGATCTGCCGGCAATTGCCGCGGCAGTCGTTAAGGATGGGAAAATTATTTCCGCCGGTGCCGTAGGCACTCGCAGGGCGGGCGTAAAAATTCCAGTGACGATAAACGACCGGTTTCATCTGGGCTCGGATACGAAAGCGATGACTGCCTTATTGGCGGCTATGCTGGTGGAAGAAGGAAAGCTCCGCTGGAACACGACTCCAGCAGAGGTCTTTCCCGAGCTTGCGGATAAGATGGACACGGAGTTTCGGCGTATTACCCTTGAGCAACTGCTTTCGCATACGAGCGGCGTTCCGTCCGACAATGAAGACATCGGCAAGATTTTCTTAGATTCAATGACCCAAAATGGAAACCTCGATGATCTGCGCTATTGGATGGTACAGCAGTGGAGCACGCGGCCTCTGGCCTTCGAGTCGGGCACTAAATTCGCCTATTCGAATATGGGATATACAATTGTAGGCGCGATTATCGAGCGCGCTACGGGAAAAACCTGGGATGAATTAATAACGGAAAGAATTTTTATCCCTTTGAAACTGCGTACCGCAGGCCTCGGAGAACAATCATCTCTCGGCAGGATTGATGCGCCTCTCGGGCATGCTATAATCGATGGAAAAGTGAAAGCGATGCTCGCCGGTCCGAACGGTGACAGCCCGCCCACAGTAGGCCCTGCCGGAATCGCGCACATGTCCATTCTCGATTTTGCTTATTGGGCAGGATGGAACGCCGGCGAGGGAAAACGAAAACCTACTCTTGTTAAGCCGGAGACAATGCGCAAGCTGCACACACCGGTAATTTCAATGCCGGAAAGAAAGGCCGCCGCGCCCGGCACACCGGCAGGCGGGAGATACGCTCTTGGCTGGGGCGAATTGACCGTTGACTGGGCTCCTTATCCACTGCTCTATCATGGTGGCTCGAACGACATGAACATTGCTCACATCTGGGTAGATACTAAACGGGATTTCGCGATTGTCACAGCTACCAATATAAGCGGCCCAAAGGCGAACGAGGCGCTATATAAGCTTGCTCGTGAACTGTATACAAAATCTACGAAGCATCAATAAATATTTGTTTTAAATAACGTTGATGTAAATAAATAAGCTTTTGAATAGAATCTGTTGCTTGAAAAACAGTGGTATTATATATTACGTACATTAATCGTTAGGCATTAAAATTCAATCAAAGGTAAATGAAAATGAAAGTTGATGAAAATGTATGGAAGTATTTTCAGTCTCATTTGGGCTATAGTGATGTGGAAATGGCGATATTTAAGGAAGATTCTCGTTGGTCTAAACTCTTGGAGAAATCAGATGATCTCCTGAAGAAAACTATTGTTTTTGAAGTGTACGATTCTCAGGGATGCAATGTGGAACATAAGGTTGGCGATCGTTTCTTTTTTAGCCCAGAAGGATACATGTTCGCCCATAAAGGACCTAAGAAGGTGTGCCCCTATTTGATGCCCGCGATGGCTCGAATGATGTTTGTTATTCAAGAGAGGATGTATGAAGGTCTAGATCCTCGTCCATTTTTCTATAGGGGCCATTGTGATGACGTTGGACTTAAATGTGGTGGTTGGGGGCAAGTAGTTATTGAAGCCAAAATCGTTGATAGAGGCAAGGAGTAATCGAGTCGTTTGCCTAAAAATCGCATAACCTTGTCCCTTTCCGTCGTCTGTGATCGTTCCGTCAGGAGAAAGAATCAACAATGACATCGCGGCGTTTACAAGAAAGCATCCGTGCTGTAGCAATCTTTGAGGCGATCAAAGGAGTCTTCGTGCTGGCTGCCGGTTTTGGACTCCTCAGTCTCTTGCATAAGGATGCCCACCGGATAGCTTGCGAATTTATTTCAAAAGTGCACTTAAATCCTGCGCAAAAGTATCCGAAAATATTTATCGATTTGGCAGACCATATAACGGACGGCAAGTTATGGTTCTTTGCGAGCCTGGCTCTGATTTACTCGGCCTTCCGTTTTGTCGAGGGATATGGTTTATGGAAGGAGAGAGTTTGGGCTGAATGGCTGGCTGTGGTAAGTGGAACGATTTATCTTCCAATTGAAATTTACGAAGTATGCGTCAAGGTTTCGCTGGTGAGTATATTTGCGCTGGTTGCCAATATAGTCGTGGTTGGCGTAATAGCATATGTGTTGATTCAGAAGAAGCAACCACAGGACAAAAACATCCAAAAAGGTGGTGTAGGGAACGCCCGCAGTTGAAAGTTAGCCGCATTTGATTGATAAACTACGAAAGATTAAAAGGGAGAAATATCCATGAAGCAATTTGTTATCACTCCAGCGGCGGGGAAACGTCTGATCGGAAAAGCAATCGCCAAACATGCCGCTGTTGCGTCAGCTGTTAAGAAGGGAACCGTTGTCATTGTCGCCGGAACAACCAACGGTTATGTGGCGGAAGAAATTCTCTTGTCGCTGGGTCAGGCAAAAGCATTCAAGCGGGATCATTTTTACCGCGGAATCATCCTGCCCCCCGACCGCCCGAAATCTTCTACTGGAAGAAGCTATGACGAAAGCAAATTTCCGGGGGACGTTGTAATTAAAAATGGTGTGTACCAAAAAGGCAAAACCATATTTGATGTGGTTGATGATCTGCGCGAGGGCGACGTCATCCTGAAGGGAGCCAACGCTGTTGATTTAATACAAAGAAGGGCGGCCATATTGATCGGCGCTCCGAAAGCGGGAACCATCGGCGTTTCTTTGCTGGCAGCAGTTGGCCGGCGTGTCCGGTTGATTCTGCCTGTTGGACTGGAAAAGCGCGTTTACGGAAATTTGGATGAACTGGCGGCAACAATGAACGAACCGGGGACAAATGGTC
>JAPLJP010000040.1 GCA_026388535.1 Deltaproteobacteria bacterium
GTCCCTCTTTTATATGCCAGTGACCATGCCCGGAGCATCCATTTCCGAAGTATCCTCTCTACTGCAGATACAGGATAAGATCCTGAAAAGAATCCCGGAAGTTGCCCAGGTTTTCGGAAAGGCGGGACGGGCGGAGACCGCAACAGACCCGGCGCCATTGGAAATGTTCGAGACGGTGATCAACCTGAAGCCGGAATCCCAGTGGCGCGCAGGAATGACGGTAGAAAAACTCAAAGACGAGATGAACGACGCGTTGTCCATTCCGGGCGTGGCTAATTCCTTCACCATGCCGATCAAAGCCCGCATTGACATGCTGGCCACGGGAATCAGGACTCCTGTCGGTATCAAGATTCTGGGGCCGAACCTCGAAGAAATCGAAAAGATAGGGATTGTTCTGGAGAATCAACTCAAGGACATTCCGGGAACCCGCAGTGTTTACGCGGAAAGAGTCGCGACGGGTTACTTTCTCGATATTACCATCAAGAAAAATGAAGTCGCCCGCTACGGCCTGACCGTGGATGATGTTGGAGAAGTGATTCAGGTCGCCATCGGGGGGATGAATCTCACCACTACTGTTGAAGGGCGGGAGCGCTATCCTGTCAATGTACGGTATCCAAGGGAATTGCGCAATGACGTGGAAAAAATCAGAAGGGTGCTGGTGCCGGTGATGGCGGCGCCCCCTCCGGTTGCCGCAGCAACTGCAGGAATGTCCGGTTCAACCGGCTCACTCCAGATACCTCTGGGGGAACTAGCCGATATCAAGATTGTAAAAGGTGCGACGGCCATAAAAAGTGAAGAAGGCCTCTTGACCGCCTATGTTTTTATCGATTACTCAGGCTCTGATGTGGGAGGGTATGTTGATGCCGCCCGGAAAAAAGTTTCCTCTCTGAAAATACCTGAAGGCTACCGGCTTTCCTGGAGCGGCGAATATGAATATATAGTCAAGACCCACGAAAGATTGAAAATGGTCATTCCCCTCACGCTCTTTATCATTTTTATCCTGCTTTACTTTAATACGAAATCAGTTATCAAAACGGCCATCGTTTTGCTTGCCGTTCCCTTTTCCCTTGTCGGTTCCTTCTGGCTTCTCTACATTCTCAATTACAACATGAGCATCGCCGTATGGGTGGGCATAATCGCCCTTGCTGGTCTCGATGCGGAGACGGGCGTGGTGATGCTCCTCTACCTTGACCTTGCCTATGAGAAGTGGAAAAAAGAAGGAAAAATGGCAAATGCTTCCGATCTGAAAGAGGCCATCATGTACGGCGCCGTCAAGAGAATTCGTCCCAAGATCATGACAGTGAGCGTCATTCTGGCTGGTCTGATCCCGATCATGTTCAGTCATGGCACCGGCGCCGATGTCATGAAGCGCATTGCCGCGCCCATGGTTGGCGGTGTGATAACCTCGACCATTCTTGAATTGATAATTTATCCCGCAATCTATATGATCTGGCGCGGCCGGGGGTTAGCGAAAGATTAATATCCTGTGCTCATACACAAGTAATAGCTGCCTGTAGGGGGTAAGCGGATTTAAGATTACATAGAGTATTGCAACCGGCGGTAAAAATTGTTAAGCTGCGGGACACAAGAAAACAAATCAAACCAAGAGGCAGTTAATAGTGAAAATAATCGATTTACTTAAAAAACATAGAAACAAGATAACAATCATTCTTGCCCTGGCTGGTATCATACTGATGTTTTATTACGATTACTGCGACACCGCTTGCAGTTATCTAAAAGGAGACATCTGGGGAATTGATCTCAAATGGGTCGGGATCATTTATATGGCGGCAATAATAGCGTTTGCCGCTTTTCGGCAAGCACCCTTTGTGCGGGCATTGCTGGCCGCCGGGCTGGGAGTGGAAGTATATCTGTATGCCTTTCAGGTGCAAAACGATGTCTATTGTCCTTTCTGTATCGCATTTTCGATAATGTTGATTTTGTCGTTTCTAATTAATTACGAAGTCCCTTCCGCCTGGCTTGAGGACCGCCGCCGGATGTGGCTATATTTTCTCGGAGAGGTTGATTTCCCTATGTTCAGTATTCATAAGCTGCCATTGCTGATCTTCAGTTTGTTGGGATATTTAACTATTTTATTTACTTTTTCCGGTTCCGTCACACCGGCCTATGGACAAGATACCGTCTGCGGCCTTCCATCTCTGGGCAAGGGAGCTTATGAAGTCGTTATATTCACTGACTACTTCTGTCCGCCCTGCCGGCGCATTGATATAAAAGCCGAACCGCTATTGAAGGAATTGCTGGCAACAGACAAGGTAAGAATAACTTTTATTGACGTTCCCTTTCATAGTGCCACGTCGATCTATGCCAAGTATTATCTTTATGCGACAAATGCAGATCCCGCCGCAGAGAACGTTCTTCATGTCCGCAAACTGCTTTTCGATGCAGCACAGATCAAAAACATCAAGACGGAAGACGCTCTTGTCATATATCTGTCAGAACAGAAAATATTATGGAAAGCATTGAATGAAAAATCTATCTTTCCAATAATGATCACTATGATTAAAGAAAGCAAAGTTGAATCCACTCCCACCTGCGTAATCAAATATTCCCCGGGAAATATAAAAAAATACGTTGGTGACGACAAGATATGGGACGGGCTCAATCAATTAAAAGCGCGTCTGTATGAGAAAAAATAAGCAACAATAAGACACCGATAAATAACCTGTGCATCAAAGTTGTTTGACATCGAAAACCAACTTTGTTATACATTTTCCAGGCTTTTTTGTAATAATGAACTAATTCAAATAAAGGTGAGCAAGCCATTAGGTATTAGTGGCTCCAATAACAAATAGCTATTAGCATGGTAATTTAACCAAGGAGAACAAAACTATGAATCAGAATGAGTACAAGAAAATACTTTCCCTTGCAATAGAACGTGAAGTCGAAGCGTATAAATTTTACAGCGCAGTAGCTGACAAGGCCAAGGACAAAAATCTTAAGTCTATTTTCAGCAAACTTGCCGAAGAAGAGCAGGAACACCGGCGAACGTTAGAGGCGTTCCTTACCAAAACTCCGGAGAAAATGCATTTTTCGGAGTCCAAGGATTACAAAATCGTGGACGCGCTTCTCACACCACAGCTGACTGGGGACCTCAAACCTGTCGAAGGCATTGTAATTGCAATCAAGAACGAACTCGAAGCTATGCAAATGTATACCCAATTGGCAAATGCCAGCACCGACACAGCGCAGAAGAACATTTTTCTTGAGCTCGCGTCGATGGAGCGCGGACACAAGAGTAAGCTTGAAGATATATATACAAACATGGCTTTCCCCGAAGCCTGGTAGGTAGATAGAGTGGCAATCTTTATTTATCGGCGTTATTTGGATTGCTTTGTGTCAAATGTGAATGTATAGAGAGTTAAACGTCTTATTAAAATAAAACACAGGAGGTAATTCATGAACAAGGCACAATTGATCGATGAAGTGGCAAAGGTTACATGCAGTAAGAAGGAAGCAGGCTTAGCATTAAGCGCGACACTGGCGGCAATACAGAAAGCACTCAAAAAAGGTGATGCCGTAACACTTGTGGGATTTGGAACGTTTGATGTTAAAAAAAGAAAAGCCCGCATAGGCAGAAACCCCCAAACAGGTAAGGTCCTTAAAATAGCTGCCAAGAAGGTCCCTGTATTTAAAGCTGGAAAGAGCCTGAAAAAAGCAGTTAAATAGTCAGGTCAGGTTTAATTTTTAAAAATGAAAAAGAGCCGCCACGCCGAAACGCGAGGCGGCTCTTTTTTTCAATCAGCAATATTCTCTTTTCACAAATCGCCTCTTGCCATGAAGTGACTGGATAACTTATTGGTTCATAATCAGATTAACAAATCGAAGGTAAGGCCGCAGGGCCGGCGTTCCACCGCCTTCGGAAATAATCTGCATGACTCGTTCGGCATCGGCGACAGCTGCACCGCCCAGGTGTGTTACGGGTGTATTATGGAAAATCTCAGGCACAAGCGGTGTTGATGGCCCCAGCACGGCGACTGAACGCGGTTTGCCCAGCAAGTCTATGGTTTCCTCAAAGGTATTATTCAGAAGGGTCGTGGCTGTTATAATAGCGACATCACAATCTTTGAGCACCTGTTGTTTTGCCTCCGGGGAGAGCAATTCCAGGCGCTGTGGATTTTTTTCAATCACGGTCAGGATGGCGCCGGTGGCACGGATTCTTTCCACTAGTGGAGAAAAAAGCCCAACCATCGCGACTTTTTCACCGGGCTGCAGATTAAGATAAGTTGTCGCTTCCTTATTTTCGTCAGAATCTATCGGCGGTTTAATCAAAGCGTTCGCACAAGCTAATCCCAAAGCAATCTCCGGAGGATTTTTTCCGTCAACAAGATATTTCAGTAAGACTGAAGCTAAAGAGCCGGCAAAACTTCCCGCTGTGGGCATTACCGTGCAGCCATGCGGCAGAGCGTCAAACAAAACAGCCGCGATTCCGGTTGAGTCATTATCCAGCCTGACGCCTACATATCCCAGCCCAATTCGCAGATCTGCAACTTTGATGTTTTTCGTGGACGATTCCAGCCGTTCATAAAGACGATTTAAGATAGTTCCTGATTCAAGCATAGTTACCTTATTTTATTTCGGCAATTAAAGTCCCCCTTAATAAAGGGGGACTGAGGGGGATAATTCGACTAACAAGCTTCAGTTCACTACGTTTCTAAAGCTTGAGTCTCATTAAATCCTCCCTAACCCTCCTTTACAAAAGGAGGGAATAAAATCTTACATATTCAAACTCAGTTTAAATTTACTTTGTTGTCTTAATCTTTGATACTTCCGTATAGGGCGTTTCTCCCTGACAGTTCCGGCATTTTTCACCGTCTTTTGAAGGATATGCCTCACCGCAGACAGGACAAATTCCCACCGGCCCCATTTTTTTGCGGCGGACTTTTTCCGGTTCTACCTGAACCATCTGAACGCTGAGCAGTTTGTGTCCCGCCTCTTTGATTTGAGCCAGCAAAAGTTCGGGATCTTGTTCGTTCTTTTTCTTCTTTTTTAAATACCAGTCTCTAATTTCCGGCCAGTTATTAAGCTTCTCCGTATCCAGATAAACCCGTACACCCCTGCCGCTGTATTTTTCATACAGGGTAACAGCAAACC
Organism: Deltaproteobacteria bacterium; assembly: GCA_026388535.1. Classification (GTDB taxonomy): domain Bacteria; phylum Desulfobacterota; class Syntrophia; order Syntrophales; family Smithellaceae; genus Smithella. The sequence continues at coordinate 5,113 of JAPLJP010000040.1, forward strand.
TGCCGAAATTAACTATGCTAAGCCAGCCGTTGCCGATAGTACAGGGCGTCAGAATCTGCACGGCATCGGGCAGACAAACCGGTGTTTCACAAACCGCATCAAAAAATTCTCCTTCGGGCAGATTCTTCATTGCCAGATCAACAATAAAACCCCCGATAATCAGTCCCGGCGCGAGATTGCCGTGAAATGATTTTACAAGATGAAGATACTCTTCGTAAGAATAGGTACATATGTTCATATTTTGCTCCTTAAATTATTTAAACAGGATTAGCCTATTGCTTTTCTGTTTAATAATATCATTTTTTATTAGAGGTGTCATTAGCCCCGCAAAGCTTCGTTTGCGGGATAAGTGAGACTAAAAATTTCAGTGCGCATCGCTTCTGAAATTTAAGTCTCACTAATATACCAGCGTCAATCTTGGTTCGCGCGCCGCGCGCAGTGCCACTTCCGCCGACGGCTCTCTACTCACCATTCTCTGCATCCATTGATCGTCTATTTTGCCTTCAACGACAGGCAGAAGTTCATCAGCCAGATATAACGCTTCTGTTATATCATGTGTCACATAAATAATCGGGAATGACATTTCGCCTTTCAGATTCTTCAACTCTTCGCGCAGGCCGCGGCGGGTGATGGCGTCCAGCGCCGAAAAAGGCTCATCCAAAAGCAGTATGCGGGGGTGTCTCGCCAATGCCTGGCAAATCGCGCAACGCTGGCGCTCTCCTCCGGAAATCATGTGCGGCTTGCGTTTTTTCAAATGACTGATATTGAAAAGTTCGAAAAGTTCATCAACTTCCTTTTTATCCACGGCGGCAAATGCCGCATTGTCAAAGAGATTGAGATGCGGAAAAAGATTGTAATCCTGAAACACATAGCCCAAACGGCGCTTTTGCGGCGGAATATTAATATGGCGAAGAGAATCAAACCAGACTTCATCGCCGAAAACAACCTTGCCCTCTTTCGGTTTTTCCAAGCCCGCCAGCATGCGGATGATGGTTGTCTTGCCGCCGCCGGAAGGGCCGATCATCACCACCATGTTTTTCTTCGCGCAGGAAAACGATATGTCCAGATCAAAATATTTCAATTTCTTTTTGAAGGATGCTTCAATGGTCATGTACGTGTTCCTTCATTGAGTTTATTTATCAATAATAAAAAGGCATAACTGATCGGGATAAAGCTCAGCGCTATCATTCCCGCGGCCCTGTAATCCATCATTTCCACGGCTTCATAAATCGCGATGGATGCGACTTTAGTCTCGCCCGGAATACTGCCGCCGACCATCAGTAAAACGCCGAACGCTCCAATAGAATGCAGAAAAACCAAAATAGCGGAGGCGGCAATGCCGCTCACGGAATTGGGAATAATCACCCGGAAAAATGCCGCGCGTTTGGACAAGCCCAGAACATAGGCAGACTCCAGCAAACGGCGGTCGATTTTCGAAAATGCCGCTTTCATCGGCTGTACAGCAAAGGGTATCGAGTAAATAATGGAGGCAATCGTTATTCCGATGAACGTAAAAAGAAGTGATCCGCCGGTAAGCATTCCCCATGTTTTACCTACAAATCCTTTTGGTCCCATGACGATAATCAGGTAAAAACCGATCACAGTAGGAGGCAGAGCCATCGGCAGATATATCAAAGCCTCCAGTAATGCCTTACCAGTGAAACGGTAATAAGCCAGCGCGTAAGCGACAGGCGCGGCTATGACCATTAAAAAAACGGTCGTAACCAGCGCCAGTTTTAATGTCACATAAAGTGCGAGATAATCCATTTAACGATAACCGTACTTAACTTTTTTTTCCTTCGCCGCAGGAGAGTTTATAAATTCCACAAATTTCTCCACAGCAGCGCGGTTTGTTGTCCTCTTAAGAATACAGGCCGACTGAATAACTTCCGGCGCCTCATTGATAACGAAGAAGCAACCTTTTCTTCCTTCAGGGCTGACCGTGGCCGACATGGCGCAGAATCCGGCATCAACCGCGGATGTTGACGCGTACTGAAATGATTGCGCGATGTCTTGCGCGTTGACCAGTTTAGTCTGCAAAGTATTCCACATACCAACTTTTTCCAATGCTTTCTTAGCGGCGGCTCCGTAAGGCGCTGTTTGAGTATTGGCAATCGCTATCTTCTTCACCTGTTCATTTTTCAGGGCATCCTGCCAGGTCTTAGCCTTGCAGAAATCATTATTGGCCGCCCAGAGAACCGCCTGTCCTTTAGCGTAAATGAATGGTGCGTCCGCCGCGCCATCTTTTTGCAGGCGTGCAGGCCTTTCTTCATCGGCAGATAAAAATAAATCATAGGGCGCGCCATTTGTTATCTGGCTGTAAAGGTTACCCGTGGAGGAAAAAGTTCCCTCAACTTTAATTTTTGTTTTCGCTTCAAAATCAGCCGCCATATCTTTAAAGGCCGATATAAAATTTGCCGCCACAGCAACAGAAATCTTTTCCTCGGCAAAAGCGGAAACAGAACTTATTAAAACAATTAAAACAAACAAGGCAATAATGCGTAAATCTTTCATGATGGTTATCCTTAACATTTTTTCTTTTATGTTACAAATAACATATATGGTCACAAAAAAACTTCCCGCTTTTAAAACAGGAAGTATTTTAGTTTCTTCTACTTAAGTTTTTCTATCCGTACGGCGCAGGCTTTGTATTCCGCCGTCTGGGTAATCGGATCATAAACCGGATTGGTCAGCCAGTTGGCACAGCCTTCGCGGAAATGGAAAGCCATCCAAACCAAACCTTCCGGAACTTGATTGGTTACGCGAGCCTTGACAACTACCTTACCCCGCCGGGATTTGACCAAAATCTTCTCTCCATGCTCAATGCCGATAGCTTCGGCATCGGCTGCGGAGATATCGGCTGTTTCCTCGCCAAGAAGATCATTAATGCCTTCACAACGACCGGTTTGTGTTCTTGTATGATAATGATACAGACGGCGTCCTGTAGAAAGCACCATAGGATATTCTTTATCCGGAACTTCCGCAGGCGGTATGTAATCTATCGCTTTGAGCATACCCAGACCGCGGGTGAATTTTCCGCCTCTGTGCAGTGTCGGGGTGCCCTGATGATCTTCGCTGGGGCATGGCCACTGAAGACCGTCATTTTCCAGACGGACGTATTTGATTCCCGCCATGGAAGGAGCCAGCACGGATATTTCGTTATCCCAGATTTCCTGAGCGCTGTTGGACGTCCACTCGTGTCCGAAGCGCTTTGCAATTTCTTTGAATATCCACCAGTTTGGCTTGGCATTGCCCGGCGGCACACTGGCTGTGCGCACGCGGTTGACACGCCGCTCTGAACTGGAGAAGGTACCGTCATTTTCGCTCCATGCGGCAGCCGGCAGAATCACATGCGCGAAGCGAGTTGTTTCTGTCGGGAAGATATCCTGGCAGACCAGGAACTCCGCCGATTGCAGTTCATGTTCAACATGTTTAATATCTGGTTCGGTGTTGGCCAGGTTTTCACCGAAAACATAAAAGGCTTTGACTTTTCCGGTGGTCAGATTTTTCATCATCGTCGGCATCATCATGCCGGGTTTGTCCGGAAGTGATTTGACATTCCATGCCTTCTCGAATTTCGCCCGGGCGTCCGCATTGGCCACCTGCTGATAGCCGGGGAAAACATTGGGCAGTGCGCCCATGTCGCAGGCGCCCTGAACATTGTTCTGACCGCGCTGAGGATTAACGCCGCCGCATTCAATGCCGACATTGCCTAAAAGCATCTGGAGGTTGGCGCAGGACATAACGTTGTTCACACCGCAAATGTGTTCGGTAATTCCCAGCGTGTACATCAGCATCGCCGGTTTTACGGAAGCCATCTTGCGCGCCAGCTCGCGAATGGTATCGGCGGGAATGCCGCTGATTTTCGCGGCTTTTTCCGGCGGATATTCCATCACTTTTTTCTTTAATTCCTCAAATCCCTCTGTGCAGGAGTCCACATATTTTTTATCGTAAAGATTTTCATTGATCAGAACATTCATCAAAGCATTGATGAGAGCAACGTCGGAGCCTACTTTAAGCTGAATGAACATATCAGCGAAATCAACCATATCTGTCCGCCGCGGATCAATAACAATCAACTTGGCGCCAGCCAGCACAGCGTCTTTGACAAAAGTCGCGGCGACCGGATGCGCCTCCGTTATATTGGTGCCAACAAGAATAATCATTTTTGCCTTCGCGTAATCGGCGAAAGAATTGGTCATCGCGCCCGAACCGAAAGAAGTCGCCAGACCGGCGACGGTGGGAGCGTGTCAGGTACGCGCGCAGTGATCGATATTGTTCGTACCGATAACCGCGCGGAAAAGTTTCTGCATCTGATATGAATCTTCATTAATACTGCGGGCGCAACTGACACCGGCAATGGCATCCGGCCCGTCTTTTTTAATAATCTCTTTAAACTTTGTGGCCACCAGATCAAGAGCTTCATCCCACGATGCCTCGCGGAATTCACCGTTGGCCTCACGAATGAGCGGAGTTTTTAGTCTTTCCTCAGAATAAATAAAATCATAGGCGAAACGGCCTTTGACGCAAAGCCTTCCCTGATTGGGCTGAGCATCTTCAACGGCTGTCACTTTGACAATCTTGCCGTCTTTCACATGCAGCAATTGCTGGCAACCGACACCGCAATAAGGGCAAGTGGTACGGATTTTCTGAGTTTCCCAGGGGCGTCCCAGACCTTTGGCTTTTTTCTCTGTCAGCGCGCCGACCGGACAGACTTGAACGCACTGTCCGCAGAAAACACATTCGCTGTTATTGTAAGGTTGATCGCCGCCGGTAACAATCTTACTTTCCGCACCGCGATAGCCGTGAGAGATAGCTCTGTTGACGACAACTTCATTACAGGCCTGCACACAGCGTCCGCAAAGAATGCACTTGCTGAAATTACGAACAATAAATGGATTTTCATCTTCAGTGGCATACCCTCTATCGCTTTCTTCAAATTGCAGATTCGTAATTTTATAGAAGTAAGCCAAATCCTGCAGGCGACAGTTGCCGTTTGCTTCACAGGTGATGCAATTATGTTTACCGCTGGAAAGTAATAGTTCAACATTGAGTTTTCTCGCGCGATGAACCAATTCACTATCTGTAAATACTTCCATTCCCTGAGTTACCGGAGTGGAACAGGCTGCAATAAGAGATCGCGCACCCTTGACTTCAACCAGACAAATCCGGCAAGCTCCCGTAGGCGTAGCCCCTTTCAGATAACAAAGTGTAGGAATTTCGATTCCACCGTTTTTCGCCGCATCCAGAATCATCTGACCATGAACAAAGGGCGTCTCTTTTCCGTTTAAAAAAAATGTATCACTCATGTTTCTTCCACCTTCAATAAAAGAATAATGTCAATTATGATATATGACAATTATGACATACATAACGGCGATTCATACAACAGTGACTGGCAGTCTGTCAATACGGAATTTAACTTATAAAAATAAATTTTGAATTAAACCGATTAGTTATGCTAAATATAGCATGACCAGCTAAGTATTAATGATAGAACATCCTGATATTTAGAGACTTTTGCAAACCTGCATAAAACGAGTAATTATGTCATTCCGGCGCAGACCGGGGAATCCAGTATTAATCTTCTCGCCCTTGAGGGGAGGGATTGAGGGAGAATGAAATTTATTTACCTTTCGCTGTTCTTCATGTCATTGCGAGGAGCGCCTTGCGCGACGTGGCAATCCAATGAGACTCGCTGAAGTCAAGTGAGACGAAGATTGAAGCGTTAGTCAAATTGTCCCTTGTGCGGAGCACATAGGGATATTCTTTAGTTATTTTTTCTGCTTGGTGAATTTTTTAACGAGGTCTTCACCGAAGGTACGATAACGAGCAAGGTCTTCCGGCTTTACAGCGGGGCCGACCCAAAGGCTCAACGTTGCTCCCGCTTTGGCAACCGGGCCTGCTACATAGTCGGCGCATCCTTTTGCTTTCAGGCGTTCACCTATTGATCGTACTGTGCTTTCCCCTCCGTATCCGGCATTGACTGAAAAACCGGCGCAGAGTTTGCCTGTAACCTCATTGGTGATCTTGTTAATCGCATCAGCAATGGGCCCTGCAACGCCATTGGCTACACTGCCGCCCCAGCAGGGACTGCCTACAATAAGCACATCATACTGATTAATGGTTTGGGGAGTAAAGTCTTTGGCCAAAACAAGCGTTACAGAACCTCCGGCTGATTGAATGCCTTGAACAATGGCATTAGCCGCTTCTGCTGAATCCTCATTTTTCGCAATTGCATAATTGGCAGTAAATCCGAAAATAATTAAGGCTAAAACCGAAAACAAAAGCACTCTTGATGTCAACTTCATTTTAGCACCTCTCTATAATTTTAATTTATGTTTATGTGTATCGCATAATAATTATTAATGTCAAATTCCTTTTATGTCATTGCGAGCTTTCTCTCAGAAAGCGTGGCAATCTTTATTCTACTTAGAACCTTGAACATAGAACATATAACTTCCTAATTTTTTTCTTGCATTGTCTAAAATAAATAGTATCATTCGCCAAACTAAACAATTCCTGTTTGAAATTATTTAGTTGAAGTCTCACATTTTTCTGCATGTTTCACTAAAATAAATTTGTTGTGTTGAGTAGAGGCTGAAAACTGATATTTCAAGACCTGACCCTATTTATGTTTTAAACAAATATTTTTGAAAACAATGGATTATTCTTATATGACTGATCTAACCAAACTCACGGTGTCTCTTACAAAACATGGTGCACATAAGCTTAGTATTCTCCTCAAACAATACGACAAAGATGAAATACTTGAGCATCTTACAGGCAGCGAGCCGGGTGTTAATATCGAACTGGCACAAGCAAAGAAAAATTTATCAACAAATCGGAATGGTATTGTTCCTGAATTTTGGAATGAGGCACGACAAAGTGGCAGTGAAAGCATAGATGCATTGGTACTGCTTGCTATCATTTTCAGCCATCACCTACTGATTGATGCAATCAGAAACAGCACCCAGAGGAATCGCTACGCAGGAACAGTGAAGCGTAATCAATTTAGCGACGAAAAAGCATTTACAAATTTGGCTCACACTATTGAGATGCTCGGATACAGCACCGAGCATTCAACAAATCATGTACGATACGATTTTCATAAACTTTTCGAGATTCCTAGGTTGAATACACTCTTTGAAAAGCTACTCCGATTGAAATTGAAAGCTGCGGGTTGGGATGAAAGCAACTCGATCATTGAAGAAGCAACAGCACTTAACTTCCATGAAGTTTTCTCATTGAGCAAGAAACATTTCGGCACGTGGTTAGTCACAGGCTCATTAGATGGAGTAAAACAAATTACAACAAAGATTGAGGATGCTGAGTTCTTTGCTGAAGCTGACGATGATATACCTGTTGGTAAATTTGAATTCCGCGCAGGTCATAATGCAAAGAAAACTGGTGTCATTATTGGCAAGGCACCCAAGACATCGCACGCAGCCACTTTACTCCATAACAAAATTCAGAATGAGTTGTACAAACAGCTTACCGCAAAGTATGGGGCAGGATGTGTTGGCACGGAAGTACCAACAGGTGCTGGTACAGCGATAGACGTCGTCATAAAAACGGATACATTCTGTTGGTTCTATGAGATTAAAACAACTTCATCGGTAAAGTCTTGCATCCGGCAAGCCATTCCACAACTTCTTGAGTATGCTTACTGGCAGGCTACTGACGACCGTGCTGATAGGTTAATTATTGTGGCACCAAAAAAGATAACACCACAAGCTGCTAAATATCTCACATTTCTGCGCGACCGTTTTAAACTCAACATCCACTATGAACAGTTTGAACCTAGGTAGATCATAACTTATATGCAGTGGCGTGCATTTTGTCACGTCTATTTGTGTAGCGCCAACACATTCTGGAACGCCACTTGCGAGTGGTTCGAATATGTTTCCCAAGTTGGGTAATATGTCTCATTGGCTTGGTTACCCCACACCGTCCAGCCCTTCCTTTCCCCACGTGCAAACAGTTCCAAGTATGGTCCGGGACTACAGCGTTCAATCAGATCGTACTGTTCATCCGGTTTCCGCGAATGTTCTCTTTTTCGGGTTGCGATGAAGTTCACTTGACTCCTACCTGGCGCAAGGGTACGGGCTTTATTCCCCCGTATACCGAATAGAATTAGTTCAGTAACGTTGCGGAAATAGAATCCAACACCACGACCATCTGGTCCACCGTCTTTGCGTATTTTATGCCATACAATATTACTCTTATACTCAAAACCCCAAGCTTTCATAACTTCAAGACCTGTGGGTAGCATTGCATTAGGCACCCACAAGTATAGATGGCTGATTTCAGCCGCTGCATTTTTTACGGGAAGCGCTTTGATGTCATCGAGATGCAGAGTTATGTACCGTTTGAGACGCTTGTGTTCCGGCGCAATCTTACCTGTCTTGTTTTGAAACTGCCATGGTGGATCTGCTAGTATCGTGGCATATTTTCTCTTACCTAAGAAGTGCGCTAGATCCTCTGCAGCTTCTATTTTGCCTTCTCTATTTTTGAGCATCAATTTTACCTCATGTAGTTACTTATTGGTTGCGCATAAAGTATGGGACAGCATTCGGATATTTTGTATAAATGCAATTTCTATGTCTAACGCGGTAATATAACCTCACAGAGATTGTTCTTATCATCTTTTTTACCAATATAGAAACGTGATTTTTCGTCTTTTGTTCTTTCATAAACTGCCAAATAAAAGCTTATCGCATTGCGCACTATATCTGATACTGGACATCCAGATTCAGAAGCAACTTGATTTATATTTTTATATAAATTTTCATCAAATCTAAATTGCACCGGTTTTTTAGCCAATTATAAAAACCTCTTTGTTTATTATTTGTATGTACATTTGTATACCATAACACATTACATTTTCAAATACATTTTTTATCCGCAAGGAATTCGGGGGACATAACACCTAATTATCTTAACAAGTGTCATTAAAATTTAAGTCCCACAAATAAAAGCTATGCCTCTTTTCAGAGGCATAGCTTTTATTTTGATTTGATTAATCTACTACCGGTTATGCGGCTTCCAGTTTAACCGCACAAACCTTGTATTCCGGAATTTTTCCTATCGGGTCCAGAGCCGGATTGGTCAACAGGTTCACGGATGCATCCGCGAAATGGAAGTTCATAAAGATCGAGCCCGGAGCGCTTTTCTTCGTGATACTGGCTTTGGCCTCAACCGTACCGCGTCGGGAAGTGACCTTGATTTTCTGACCATCGGCAATACCCAACTTATCTGCGTCCACCGGATTGATTTCCACAAGACTTTCAGGATAACGCTCCGAAAGACCTTTCGAGCGAGTGGTCATGGTACCGGTGTGGTAATGATACAGGACACGTCCGGTGGAAAGCAGGAACGGATATTGTTTGTCCGGCATTTCATTGGGCGCGATGTATTCAATGGCGGTGAATAATCCCAGGCCGCGGGAGAATTTATCCTTGTGCAGGAATTTTGTTCCCTGATGTTCCGGCGTGGGACAGGGCCACTGAATCCCGCCTTTTTCAAGACGCTCGTAAGAGATTCCCGCATAGCTGGGTGTTACTTTCGCCACTTCTTCAAAAATCTCTTTGGCGGAAGCATATTTCATTGCGTAACCCATCTTATTGGAGATGCCGCAGATGACTTCCCAGTCGGCTTTGGCTTCACCCGGAGCTTCGACCGCTTTGCGAATTCTTTGAACGCGGCGTTCGGTATTGCTGAACGTTCCGTCCTTTTCGGCAAAGCTGGCCACCGGCAGAACGACGTCAGCCAACTGAGCGGTTTCTGTCATAAATAAATCCTGGACAATCATTAAATCCAGTTTCTTAAGTTCTTCCTTAACATGATGTAAATCGGGATCGGAAAGCATGGGATTTTCGCCCATGATGTAAAGCGCTTTAATAGTTCCTTTGCCTGCGGCTTCCATCATTTCCATGATCGTCAATCCCGGTTTGGGAGAAAGCTGTGCGTTCCAGGCCGCTTCAAATTTCTTGCGGACATCCTCATTGGCCACCTGCTGATAGGCCGGATAAACATTGGGCAGACCGCCCATGTCGCAGGCGCCCTGAACATT
>JAPLJP010000158.1 GCA_026388535.1 Deltaproteobacteria bacterium
GCGGTCATACTTGTTTTCTTGTTGATATCGCATTGCTGATAAATATAATTAGCATCCACTCCCAAAGAATGCCAGCTTTGATAATCAAAGCTGGCATTCTTAATTTATATACTTATTGTCTTAATTACATTTCTCAATTTACCGGGGATGAACTGGGCCAGGGCCGGGGTTATGTCCGGGGCCTGCGCCAGGGCCGCCTTTAGGTCCCGGAGGATTGACATTTCTTTTACCTCTGGGAGGCATTCCCTTAACACCCCAGGAATTCTGTTTTTCCCAATGTTTGTTTCTTTCCCAACCGCGCCAATTGCGCTGTAGTTCTTGATGAGGTACCCGCTGATGTTCCCACGGATGTCCTTTCCATTGTCGGTCTCTGTAATTATCTCTCCAGCCAGGAGGAATATTTCTGTGAAAAGCCGGTACTCCTCTGTAATAACCCCATCCTCTGTCATAGTAATGGGAACGATACCAGCGGCCTTCCCATGGACGCCACCACCAGCCACCGTAAAAGAATATCTCCTCTTGCAAATCTGGCACGGCATAGACATCCGTTTCCGGTATTACAACCACTTCAGGCGGTGCCGGAAAAAGAATCGGCGGGGGCAGGGGAATGTTAACATGAACACTTACTCCGGCCATTGCTGAAACAGGCGCGAAAATTACCAATGTCAGAAACAATATTTTAAAAACTAATTTTTTCATCGGATTGCCTCCTTTGTTTATGATTAATTCGATCAAAAAACAGAATGATCGAAATCTTTAGTTTGATACGTGATCAAACATTGCCAGTCTATATTTAAAATATAAGAAACAAGTTTCCTGATGTCAAGGCAATCTTGACAAATAAAATAACGGCGGTTTGAAAAAAAACTGTTGCTGGCTTATTAAAATTATCAATTAAAACGATACCATGTAATTATTTAGCCTTTGTTGATATAGCATTGCTGATGAATACGATCAGCGTCCATTATCAAAAATGCCAGCTTTGAAAATCAGGTTTATCCCGATTATCAAAGCTGGCATGGTTTTTCCAATATTATAATTGTTCATTATGCGGCTGTTTGACGTTTTGCCGCTTTATCTTCTATCCGTTGTCCTTGTTATGGTCTTCCATTTTCCTAATGGGGACCACCGGGTCCTCCTACACTGTGTTTAACAGGTCCTTCACTGCGTTTTTTCCCAGGTCCAGGTCCACCACCACCGGGATGACCAGGTCCGGGTCCTCCGCCGTGGTGCATACTAGGTCCGGGTCCACCACCACCATGATGACCGGGTCCGGGTCCTCCACCGTGGTGCATGCTAGGTCCGGGTCCTCCACCGGGACGGCCTGGACGGTGCATATCAGGTCCTCCACCGGGGTGACCAGGACCACCACGGTGCCAGTGCCTGTCTCTTTCCCAGTTACGCCAATTGCGATTAAAATCCCGGTGAGGTACCCGCTGATATCCCCACGGTTGCCCTCTCCACCGATGTTGCCTGAAATCATCTCTCCAACCAGGATAAAAATGTCTGTGAAAACTTGGTACCCCTCTGTAATAACCCCAGCCTCTGTCATAGTACTGGGAGCGGTACCAGCGTCCTTGCCAGGGACGCCACCACCAGCCTCCGGAGAAGAATATTTCCTCCTGCACATCAGGTACGGTGTAGACATCCGTATCCGGTATTACCACCACATCAGGCGGTGCCGGAAAAATAATCGGCGGGGGCAGAGGAATAGGCGGGGGCATGGGAGGCCCGGGAGGCCAGGCCATTACTGAAACCGGCATGAAAATTACCAATGTCAAAATAAATATTTTGAAAATTAACTTTCTCATCGGATTTCCTCCATTGTTTAATGTTAATCCAATCACATAACACAATGATCGAAATCTTCCGTTTGATACTTGATCAAACATTGCCAGTAAGTTCGCATATAAAAAACAAATTTCCTGATGTCAAGGTAATCTTGACCAATAAAATAAGGGAAATTTGGTAAATTCAACAACTCCTTATACAATTCTTAATTAAAAAAATGCTATTAAATTACTGTGCCTTATCCAATCCGGAGCGAAATTTCAAATAATCATCAGCAGACTGTCGCGGTTGTTCGATCATGGGTAAATGACCAAGACCCTTCATAATGATTACTTCGGAGCGCGGCATCAATTTATGCAGAATATCGGCCGTGGCCGGGTTGATGGCGCGATCTCTATTGCCAAATACAATCAATGTGGGCGTCTTGAGGCCGTTCACGTACTTTTCGGCCGAATCAGCAGTCAGATCTTTAAAGATACGTTTTTCCAGTTCATAATTACGAATGCGTTCCTGTGCCATGACATTCAGTATGGGACGTGGAATAAAGGGCGGATCAGCCATGACAAATGCAAATATTTTGGCGAACTCGTCCTCGCTTCTGGCCATAAGCGGGTTTTCCCCTGTCTTGACGATTATTTCGCGCAGTTCACCGGCGGGTGCGCTCCAGATACCGCCCGGATCAAGCAACCACAGGCTTTGAACATCATCGGGATAAAGAGCGGCATACATCATGGAAATGTGTCCGCCCATCGAGCTTCCTCCCAGATGCAATTTGGTGATACCCAGGGCATTCGCTAAAGTTCTGATCCTGACTGCCTGACTGCCTGAACGCCTGCACTATAGTCGGCATCCTGGGGATGACCGGACTCACCGAAACCGATGTGGTCGGGTATTATTACTCTATAATGAGGAGTGAGAAAACGGGCTACCCGTATAAAATTATCCTTGTTGGCGCCGAAGCCATGCAGGAGCACAAGCGGCTCGCCCTTGCCGCCTTCCAGATAAACATAATGCAGTTCGCCCGGCAGATTGATTTCCTTTAACGTAAGCCCGGAGCGCTTGCGTTCCATATCTATCGCGAGCTTGGCCGCCTTTTCAGGTGCCAGATAAAGAAATCCGATGCCCGCCAGGATACAGACGATGATAAAAGCTAGAACCACCTTTACTATACGCATACTAACCTCCTGTTGATGATATTAAAGACACTGGAAATTCGTGAAACAAATTGATTTTAATTAATACATTTTTAATATCCGCCTGTCAAAAGAATATTATCATACAGATCAATAAGACGTCTCTTGCTTAATCGCTTTACATTGCGAGAAAATCCAGCAGATCTTTAATAAAAGCATCGCGCGCCTGACTCATGAAACCATGACTGGAACCCTTGTATTCGATGAGTTTCGAGCCAGGTATGCGCTCGGCCAGCATTTGTGAATTTTGAGGCGGAATGAGCGGATCATCAGTTCCGGTCACGACCAGCGTAGGATTCTTAATATCGGGAAGGCGTTCGTAGGTATCGGATTTAGCACAGGCTATGAATTGACGAAGAGAGTTTGCGTCGCTGATGGGTGCCCGCAGATAGCGTTCTTTAAAATGTTTAACGTAACGGGGGTTTGCATCGAGAAAGTCTTTCGTGAACATCAGCTTGAGCACTCTGTCGAAAATACCATCGCGTCCTCCACTGCGGTCCGTCAATAAATGCATTACCTCATCGGTTGCCTGAACCATGTGCTTTCCGCCGCAGAAGGTACAACCGAGCACGAGATTATTGACTTTCTCGGGGTATTTAAGCGCCAGTTCCTGGGCGATCAACCCGCCCATCGACATGCTCAGTATGTTTGCGCGCTTGATTCCTTTCGCGTCCATCAACGCGACGGTGTCGTCAGCAAACATTTCGCAGGTGAACTCTCCCTCCTCGGGAGTAACCGTGCGTCCGGCCCCTCGGTTGTCGAATATCAGCACACGGTATTTTCTGGAGAGCGCTTCCACCAATTCCTGGTCCCACCAGTCCATGTTGGCGGTGAGTCCCATGATGAGTACTATCGGATATCCATCGCCCACGGACTCGCAGCAGATTTTAAGATCTCGAATCGCTATATATTCCATTGTTGCCTCCAGAGTTTTATTATATTAACTATTTAGTTTCCTGCCCGCCGTAGTCGCGATATAGTTCCGGAAGAATCTCTGCCAGGTTAGCATATTCCTGCGCGCAGTGGCAAGCCATTCGCGCGGGGGTTACATACATAGTGATCGATATCCGTCCTTATGAAAAATCTGCTCACTGATAAATAGGATCATCCATCCTAAATATTATGTGAATCGAGTGGACTCAATATCTGATTTTTTTAATATTTTTTTGATAAATAACAACGCATCCTTCCTTGTCGCAATCAAAGCTATTATCAGAATCGAAAATTGAATCCAACATATTATTGTTTCCAGGATAGAGAACTCTTGAAACGTTTTTGTAAAAGGGATTAAAAAGATAAGGAAAGTCGATATTCCAAGAAAGATATAGCCTGATATAATTCTTTCTTTGTGTACTTTTAATCGTATGAAGTTGATGATTTTTAAAAAGAAAAAAATCAAGATCACGTCTGCTGTACTCCACAGTATGGCCTGTATTTTGGCAGTAAGAAGGTAGATATTTTCTGTGAAATATTTACTGATAGATAAAAGTAAATTTTCAAAACAGTTCATGACATGTCCATTTCTGAATTTTTAAAAAGTGAATAGGTCTTAAACCCCATAAAGGCAACGACACCTTCAAAAATTACCCAGAAGACCCCGCATATTCTTATATAAACCAGGGAGAGATTTTGAAAATTGTCTATGCTCAGATTATGGTTAATAGCCAAAGATATCAGATTGTATTCATACGATATATATAAAGCAATAAAGGAAAGTATTATAAAAAAGGAAAAGACTATAAAAAGGTTTAAAAAATGAAAACTAGACCTTGCAATACTGATATCATTATTGACTGTATTCTTATTGGTTAAAAGGTTTTTCATGCTTTTGTAGATTGTCAGGATGTAAATCATGATTATTCCTTCTAGGACTACCCAGATGGTGCAGAAAAAGTTATATAAACTATTTTGGTAATAATACAGATTATAGCCACTATTGAAATCTATAGATTTACCCAGCAGTGTATCTCCCCAAAATAGAAGCAGAGCTAATGATACAGATAGGGCAATGCAGATGATCGTAAAAATCTTTTCACCCTTCCCTTTACCTTTAATTAAAGAATTGCCCCAATTCAGATAAAATATAATTATGATTTCTGCTAATGTCCAAAAAAAGGCTGTGATTTTGATAAATACATACATAACTGCTCACTGCATTTATAAAATTTTTCAGGTATAAGTTTTTTTGAGAAGATTATTATTTAATATTTAACCCGTCATCAAGGCCATTTTTACCTTGTTTCTGGCTGCCTGTGTAGAGCTCGTATTCGAGAAGGCGGCATTCGATTTCGCCGTTATAGAAAATAATGCGTCGTTTGGTTCTCAATCCCACTTTTTTGATCATCTCTAAATTGCCGGTAAAAATATAGCCACTGTAACCGCCGCCGATCTTTTTGAAAAAATCGCCGATACCATGATAAGTTTCTTCCAGTATCTGAATCTCTTTTGACTTGTTATGGCTGCCGTTGTCCTGCCTGTCAGACGATTTGCGAAGGATAATTTTACGACCATTTACAGCCGCTTCTCTTTTGCCGCGAAAATCTGTTGAATGCGGCTTGGTATTAATGGCGTCCATGCGTTCGCCATAGGGGGGATTTAAAATAATTACACCGCCGTCCGCAGGGATAGGAGTTTTTTCATAAGGGCAGGTATTAAATTCGATCAAGTGATCAACCCCTGCGGTTTGCGCGTTTTGTTTGGCGGCAATCACCGCCGTTTTATCAATATCCGTGGCGATAATTTTTGCCGGTAATATTTTTCGGGCATTGGCCTTGGCTTTCTTGCGCAGTTCCTTCCAGAATTCTTCAGGGAATTCTTTGATAAACATAAATCCGTAATTATTCCGCATCAGGCCGGGGGCTCGATTTAAGGCGATGAACGCGGCCTCTATAGCCAGAGTCCCACTGCCGCACATGGGGTTGATAAAGTTCCTTTCGCCTTTCCAGCCGGTAGCCATAATCACTGCCGCCGCCAATATTTCCTGCATGGGCGCAAGCAGTGGAAGCTTGCGGTATCCGCGCAGAGATAGACGCTCGCCTGAAGTGTCCAGATAAACATCAGCCTGATTGTTCTTCCAATAAACATGGACAACGGCTTTGTCTTTATCCGGGCCGGAATCAGGCCGCCTGCCGCATTTATCGCGCATTCTATCTACAATGGCATCCTTTACCTTGACATTGACGAAGCGGGAATCGGTAATCAGCGGGTTATCAGCAATCGAAGTCACGCAAACATAGGCCAACCTGCCGGAATGGTGAAGGAGTGTTTCCCATTCAATAGAGTTGATTTTTTTGTAAAGGTTTTCCGGTGTATTGACTATTAATCTCTCCAGTTGATAGAGAACTCGCTGGGCAGTGCGCAGGTGCAGATTGAGAATCATGGTTTCCTGAAGAGTTCCTTCGGTTTGAATCGCCGTGTCCATTTCCGTCAGAATAGGAAAATTCAACAACTCGATCTCTTTCTTCAAATAAGGCGAGACGCCCTTCGGACAGGTCACCAGTATCTTACTTTTTTGATTCCAGATTGACATGAAACTCTTCTAACACAGTACGATGCTTTTGATAAGAATGAAATTCCCATCATATTTAAAGATCTCGTACTGTTTTGATAAGTCTTGACCCCGAAAGGTTGCAGGCGTAAAATTAATAATATATTATTGCACAGGGAAAGGAGGGTATGGATATGGCCAAATATCTCTACAGCAAGGAATTTGTCGCAAATCTCCAACCGTTGTGTAAATGTCCTATCCTTTCGCTCAACGTTACAACGTTTACGTGGATGTTGAATTCTTATGTTTTGCCAAGTGGATATAAACGGTGACGTGAACACGTACACCATCGGCAAAGATTTTAACAAGTCCAAGTTCCGCTTGACAGGCAGCAGCAGTAAGCGATCTGTATTCCCATAAATTGAGATGGATAGAAACAACATAAGATTTGTTATTTACCTTACAAAACAATATTAATTACCGGTGACATAAGAATGAATGTAAAAAAATATAAATCCCTCGCGACTTTTTTACTGACAATAATAACCGCCGTTTGTTTGACGGCTTGTTCTTCCCAACCTAAATTGCCATCGTTAGCCAAGGACTCGGTCATTGTCGCGTTTGGTGATAGCCTTACTTTCGGCACAGGCGCTGAGCTGGCGGAGAGTTATCCCGCGGTTTTGGAAAAAATAATTGGACGGAGTGTCGTTAATTACGGAATACCGGGAGAAGTAACAAGTGAAGGATTATCGCGACTGCCGGAAATTCTGGATAGTCAGAAACCGGCTCTTTTACTGCTGTGCCACGGCGGTAACGACCAGCTCCGGAATTTGAACCAGCAGCAGGCCGCAAACAACTTAAGAGAAATGATTCGGTCAGCCCAAAAAAGAAAAGTGTCTGTTTTGCTTATTGCTGTACCGGCGCCGGCGCTATCTCTTTCACCTCCGTCCATGTACCGCGAAATTGCCGAGGAGTTTTCTGTTCCCATCGAAGAGAAGTCATTGTCCTCTATACTGGCAGATAGTTCTCTTAAATCGGATTACATCCATCCCAATGCCGCGGGATACCGCCGCTTGGCAGAGTCCATCGCCACCCTTCTCCGTAAGAGCGGTGCTATAGATTAATCCGTATTTTCATGCAAAGATATGTGATTTTGTACGTCAAAACTTCAAACAAAGGACTTTGAAAAGTATTGACTTTGTGAATTACGGTTTGAAATATAGTATCAAGATAAATCAGCTACAGATGTATACTGACGGCTGAATTTGTATTGTAATGAGGTTTATTCAAAAATAAATTGCCGGGCACCTATTTCAAAAAGTCTTCCACGCGCGTGTATTTTTCAATTAACTGAGATAAAAGTTGGATTTTCTCAGTGTCATCTTTTTTAAGCAGGGCTTCAATATCATCAATAGTCTTGGCGGTTTTGAAAGTGTCCGTGCCTACAAGCAGAATAGGTATACCTCTTTCGTTTGCCCTGGAAATGATATTTTGATGAGGAACGATATCGTTTGTTAGTATAATTCCTACAGTATCTCTTTCCAGTGCGGCAAGTATCATGTCGCTTTTGTCACCGCCGGTTATCATCAACTGACTCTCCTCACGGCCCGGCTTCAAGGGAAGCGGTTGATTGTCCGGGGCGGCAGTCAATGGTTTTCCGATGATTATATTCTTAACGACTTTCTTCAGATTTTCCTCGCCCGCAAGCACTCTCGCCATAAGTTTTTCGGCTAGAAAATCAAGCGTAAAGTAGGTCAATTGAGCCTTATAAGGAATAACGCCAAGGATATTAATGCCCATCTCGTTTATACTAGGCGTGCAGGAATGTTCAAACTCTGCAGAATCGCTTACCTTGTTGATTATTACCCCGCCGAAATTGACATCTATCATCTTCATATATTTTTCTATGAATTTGATATCGTCGAGAATAGAATCGCCATCGCCATTCACGACAATTACAAGTTTGCCGTCAACATATTTGGTAATGGATAAGGGATCGAGATTGAGATAAGCACCGGAGGTCAAATCTTTTCCGCTTTCAATAAAGAGCACATCGTTTTTTCCGCCGATATCCTTTACTATATCGGAAAGAGCTTTTTTAATACCTTCCTGATCGTACATATATTTCAATCTGGAATGATCAAAGCCGAGTGTGATTTTTTCATAGTGGCTCTCCAACTCGCCTTCACGCTTAAGAAGATTGACCATTAGACTCGCGTCGTAATCCCAGCTTCTTTTTCTGCGATAAATCAATCTGTCGCCCAGCGGCTTGGCGTAAGCGAATTTTTTATCTTTAACCAAAGAGATTATTCCCGCGATTATGCTTGTTTTCCCCGCATTGCTTCTCATCGAAGCAATAACTATCTTTTTCATTGTATGTCCTCCTTGGGTTTGCTTATCAAAATCCGCGCGTCTAAAGCTTTAATGCCGTTTTCAATATTATATACAACTACAGGATTTATCTCTATATCAGTAATCCTTTCGCATTTCTTTATAATGGAACCTATTTTGATTATTGTATCTATGACAGACTCAATATCTTTTTTCTCCTCTCCTCTCGCTCCTAGAAGCAACGGATAAGATCTGATTTCTTCAAGCATGGAAAGAGCGATGCCGCGGTTTATGGGAATAGCCCGAAACGATATATCCTTCATCACTTCCACGTAAATGCCTCCGAGCCCGCACATGACAACAGGGCCGAATGACGGGTCTCTCCGCGCGCCGACAATAAGTTCAATACCCTTCTTTGCCATCTCCGCGACTTCAATGCCTTCAATAACAGCGTTGTGATTGTATGCCCTGCAGCTATGCATTATAGCTTCATAGCCAACGACAACTTCCTTTTTGTTATCCATATCCAGCAAAACCCCGCCCGCGTCGCTCTTATGCAAAATGTCTTTCGACACAACCTTCATTACTACGGGGTATCCGATTTCTTCGGCAAACTTCACCGCCTCGTTTATACTGCGCGCGATTCTGCTTTGCGGCATCTTAATATCCGCGGCCCGCATAACAGCCGCTCCCTCGTTTGCCAGAAGAAAGGTTCTTCCATCTTTTGCTGCTGAGTCTATAATTTTATTAATTGCCGTTACGTCTATTTCGTATTCATCAATTTTATAAGATATTTCATCGATGTATTTGTAGTATCTGTAGAAGGCTCCCATGCATGACACGGCCTGTTCCACGTCGTTGAAAACAGGAATCCTGTCTATACTCAAAGAAGCGATTGCATTTTCAACCTGTTCTCCGCCGATCAGGGCATAGCTGATTGATTTGCCGTTTTTCTGATGTTTTACGTATGTATCCTTTATCATTTGAGTGAGATTCCCGGAATCGAAAATCGCTGTTTCGCAGTAAAGTCCAATTGTGGAGCCGATCTCTCCGGATTCGGCGGTTACGGAAAGTGCGCGTGTGTATTCATCCGCGCCGGCAGCTCCGGTGAGGTCAATGGGATTTTTAGTTGATCCAAACGAAGGCGTGACAGCATCGTATAGACTTTTTAACGCGGTTTGATCATCATATAGCGAAACTCCGTACTTTTCGCATGCGTCGCTAGCCATAACCCCGACGCCGCCCCCGTTAGTCACTATTACGCTGTTGTGGCTTTTGGGAGCGGGGCTGGAAATCATGAATTTACACCAGTTGAATGCGTCTTCAAGGCATTCCGCCCGGAGCACTCCGCATTGTTTCATGATGGCGTCGAATATCTCATCTGAACCAGCGAGCGAACCCGTGTGCGAAGCGGCGGCCTGTGCTCCTCTTTTCGATTTCCCCGATTTTATTACTATAACCGGCTTTTTCCCTGTGGCGACCTTTAAAGTTTCAATCAGCCTTTCTCCCTTTTTTACTCCTTCGATATACATAAATATAACTTTTGTATTGTCGTTATTAATCAGATATTCAAGAAGATCAGCTTCATCAACATCGCATTTATTGCCGATCGAGATGATAGCGGAGAGTCCTATGTTAGCGACGGCGGTTTTTGCTATCATGGCTATTCCCAGCGCGCCGCTCTGAGTGAGAATGGCGACATGTCCCGGACTTATTCTGGCAGCGGAGAAAGTCGAGTTAAGCGACGCGGCGGAAGAGTAAAGACCGAACATATTGGGGCCCACGATGCGCGTTCCCGCTTCTTTGGCAATTTCCACAATTTCTTTTTCTTCCCTGACGTTTCCAATTTCCGAAAATCCGGAAGTTATTATCTGGACGAATTTGACTTTCTTTTGAGCGCATTTTATTACCGCGTCCTTTACAAGATTAGCCGGAATCACAATAGACGCGCAATCAACGGTGCTTTCAATTTCCAAAACATCAGTAAATACTTTATGCCCCTCAATATCGCCGCCCCTGGGGCTCACAGGAAAGACATTTCCCTTATAGCTTCCGGAAATTATATTGTTAAAGACAGCATAACCGATTTTCTTTTTGTCCTGCGAGGCGCCGATTACGGCAATGCTTTCAGGTTCAAACAGGTATTTGATATCGTATCTGTTTGTATTGTCCAAGGTGCTCTCCTGTGATCGGATTTATACGATGTTCGGGTTAATTCTAATTAAATCAGTCTGATATTTCAATCATTAAATATGATTCTCCAAAAATTATTCCACATTCTGTCCTTCCTATTCCTGTCATTTCTCACATTAAATCATCCCGATGATTTAATGTCTTGAGGAAGATGACTGCGGTCATTAAACGCTTCGATGAAGATACCATCTTTTTGAAAGCTGACGATCGTCTTGGAAGCATTGCCTACACAGGCATTTAGGAATTCGTTGAGGTTGATGCTTTTTATCCGGCAGATAATGGCCGCAATAGTGAAGTTGTGGGCAACTACCAACGCGTTTTCCTCTTTGTTGATGATACTTTCCATGGCTCGCCATGCACGCTCCTGCAGTTGAGTCAATGATTCTCCGTTGGGCATTTGGACAGAAACGGGGTCAGTAATCCATTTGTTCAGAAAATCTTTTTCACACGCTATAAGTTTTTTAAAGGAAACACCTTCAAAATCTCCCTGGTCCATTTCCATCAGGTCCTGATGAGTATGAATTTCCTTTCGATGGAACTCATTGATAATCTCCGCTGTTTTCAGCGCTCTTTTCAGCGGGCTGGTATGGATCGCTTTGATGGGATGATCTTTCAGGGATAAGGCCAGAAGCCGGGCCTGCTCAATTCCGACAGTGCTTAACTCAACATCGCTTATTCCTTGAATCCGCCCCTCTTTATTCCAAAGAGTTTCCCCGTGTCTGATGAGAATTAACTGCATAGTAACCTTATATTAAGTTGGGATTTATTTTGTTAATTGCTAACATTTGCAATGTTGCATAACTCTCAGGATTCGTCAATCCCGCTTATTATTCGGTTATGGTTTTACGTGCAATAGCGGCAAACCTAAATGACGGCGGTTTGTTTCACCTTTAAGCCGTGTTTGTTCGCGTACAGTGGGACTGCCCCGGCGTCCTTTCCCCATTTTGTCAATCTGATGAGAACTGCCCAGATGCAAAGTGTGTTTGCCGAATTTTTGCCCTAATTCATCCGCGACATTATAGAGGTCTCTAATCTTTTCCGCCTGCAGGGGATTATCAAAAAGAGAATATTGAATGCTCGTATCCGGCTCCAGATCAAGCAGGACAACACCGGTGGCGCGGTAAATATCTTTCGGGCAATAGCAGTCATCAAAAAGATCATGAATAACACTGGAAAATTCCAGCGGTAAAGCGCAGGGGCGCGAGAGCTTGGCCTCACTGCCGGCGGTGTTGAAATCATTTTTCTTGAGAAAGACAGCGATTTTATTCGGCGCTAAAGAATAGCGCCGGGCCTTAATGCACGCGGACTCCATATTGCGCATAAGATGAGCGAACAAATATTCGGCATTGGAAGTCGGCGGCGCGAATGTTTTTGTTTTGCTGATCGAGGCGTAGGAGCTTTTCTCTTCCGTCGTTACGGGATAAACAGATTCTCCGCGAAGCTCCTGCCATATTTCCACCCCGGGCTTGGTGAATTTTTCTCTAACTTTATTTTCCGGCAATTGCGCAAACTCCAGAGCGTAGCGGACGCCCATCTTTGCCAGATAGTTGGTTGTGGCAAGGCCTACGCCCCAGATTTTTTCGACGGGAAGTTTACGGAGATATTCGGCAATGTCTCTTCCTTTGATGATTGTCACGCCGGATGGTTTCTGATGTTTGGAAGCTACTTTGGCCAGCACTTTGGTAATGCTCAACCCCACCGAAACAGTTATGCCCAGTTCTTTTTCGATCTCCTTTTTCATATTGACGACAATGTCTTCATAAGATGAATGCAGGGCGCGGCGCATGCCGGTAATATCGGCAAAAGCTTCATCAATAGAATATTCTTCCACATCCGGCGTAAAGCGCCGCATGATGCTGAACATTCGTCGTGAAAATAAACTGTAGGTTTCATAATCGGATGGAAGAACAATCAGCCCCGGACAAATTTTTCGCGCTTCGTGAAGGGGAACGCCACGTTTGATGCCTAATTTTTTGGCGGGATAGCTGGCGCAGGCGACAATGCCGCGTTCGCCTCCGGTAATCAGCGCTTTTCCTCTAAGTTCGGGATGGATTGCTTCCTCGCAGGAAGTGAAAAAAGCGTCGCCGTCGATGTGCATGATCGCGCGCGGCCAGGAAGAAAGGGAGAATAATTGCTGTGACATAAAATATTTTAAAAGTTTAAATTAAAAAGTTGAAAAATTCCGGAAACTTTCAATTACTGGTGGTCTTTGACAGTATCAGCCATTAATAATAATCGAGTTCAGCGGCAGCGCACCCGTCCACTGGAACTTAGTGTTAGACTTCTTGCATAGGTTGATCGAATTCTTGACTTAAGAAATTTAAGCATCTGTGGCAAAAGCCACATACAGCTAAGGGCTACGTGCAAGGCTATTCCATAAACTGATATAGCAGGAGGCACCCCCAATTCGCCTAAAACGCTGTCAATATTCTTGTCATTGAAACAGATGGGTCTATTGCAAAGAGGATCTCCGAGTCCTTGAAGTCCATCAGCAATAGCGCAGATGGTCAAGACTGACTGGTCATGGCGATGATCTTTGAAATCGGGAAAATCAGGTAGTCCACACGTGTTTGGAATGTCTGTCAGTATTCGCTCATCTGTACAATAGGAAAGCCATTTCTCCAGAAAAGAAACCGAAAAACGATTTTTTTGCCATACTGAAAAAGACGCCTGTATTTGGCATGAATCCCAGTATTTTTCTTCATCACATCCCATCAGAACAAAACAGTCCCGCTTAGTCCATATTCTGTTAGCGCCCCATTGGGGGATATATACTCCCGGAAGAACCCCACGATTGCTAGAGCACCATTCTAATAGGGAATCGATACGTCTTGAGAATAACTGTGTCTTGCGTCGCCCACAATCTGTATAAACAACATAATCCCCATCTCCCAGGCGTTTTAACTCCTTTAGAATGATATAGGGCTTCCAAAGCCAGTACCCACTTCCACGACTGTGATCTAGTATGTTTCGGTGCAGTCGATAGAACTCTTCCATTCGCAATCTATCGGCATCCCATGGGCTGACTTTGGTAAAGCCTGCAAAAGCCAATCCGGATCGGTTGAGAAAGAATTGATTGAGTCTAAATTGCCATGTTGTGGCGAAGGTGACTAGGCAGATATTCATGGCACCCTTAAGACATGTTTGGTTCAGCAAGTCTAACGAAAAAATCAGCCGGAGCGCAGCGATCGGCTGCAGTGATTTTGTTAGATTATTTTATCTTTTCAACGCGGGCACAATTAATGCCGCAATAAATCCTGCTACAAAGCAAAAAAGAATTATACCAACACCCCATTTTGACCATTGCTTTTGCACTCTTTGAAAATGATCTACACTTTCCCATTTCTTATTTTTCCAAGCCCATTCTTTTCCTTTGAATCCAAGTACTATGGCCATTACCAATCCCGCATAAGGAATTAATGCTAATAAGCCAATCCATGTTTTATTACCAATAGCCCATATCCAATTTAATAAAAAGGCCCCCCAACTCCATCCTTTAACTTCGTCAGGAACAATTGCCGATTTTCCATTACCCGATGTGTTTTCCACAGTCTGCCTCCTTTATTTTACATTGTTCTATCTAACGAAAAGCTAAGCCGGAGCGGCCCACAGGGCCGCTATCGGCTTTAGCGGCTTGTTAGACTGGGGTCAGATTCTGTCCGCTCCCAACAAAACAGGACCGGCGGCCAAGAACAATCGTTCTCAATTGCTTCTGTACAGTTGGCTAGAGATGGTGCGCTTAATCTTTGCATCTGCTCGTCCGCCCTATATCTTGATCCAGCAGTCGCTGCCCAGCAGGGGCAAATGTCCTGTTGGTCAAATGCTGCTGTCGATCAAAGCGACTGCTCATGATCTTACCGCAGTATGGGCACTTTTCTTCCTCTTGGGACAGAATTCGTGGTAGACGAATTGGTTCGCTGTTTTCATCGTTCCTATTTTGTTGAGGAGCCATCCGCATATCCCTTTTTAAAATTTTGTTTCTCCTCTGGAGTACCTGCACTGTATGCATCATGGAGTTGCTTTCTTGTCATCGTGCCGTTCCTTGTTTCCTCTCCTGCATCGTGTCCGTCCTTGTAGTCCGAGGAGAGTTTGTCGTTGGGAGTTGAGTCGGAGTTGCTCTTGAATTTTTTTCCTGCATTTTCTTGGTCACCCATAGTTTTCCTCCTTTTCAATTTAGATATCTGATTTGTTTGATCCTACCTCTTCTTGCCGCACTCCTATGCTGAACATATGGCATTGCCGTCTTATCACCCCCTTCTGCACCCAGTCTAACGAAAAAATCAGCCGGAGCGGCACCATGCGCCGCGATCTGCTGGAGCGGCGGGTTACCCGATTTATCTGCTTTTTAAGTGACTCTTGAGATCACAATAGTAATTTTCATGAGAGCCAATCATGACAAGTTCCAAATCTATGCCGGCTTTCCTATATGCCAACAAATATAAATTCGTCTTGAGCTTGAATTTATGGACAAACACACCTTTCAAATCGCCCTTTTTCTCTTCACCAATATTCGGGTTTTCAGCAATATTTCTCACTTCCCGATCTAAAGCATCTTTTTCAGCTTTAGACATTTTCTTCAATTTTTTCTCAAATAATCTCGATTGGTAGATTTTCATAGCAACCTATCCGAACTTGTATTCCGTCTTTTCACCCTGATCTAATTCATCAAGACCGATCAAAATTTCTTTAATCAGGGTATATGACAAATCCGGATTTTCCTCGGCACACTTCCCCATGCGCGCCCAATGCTCGATTTGACCAGCTAGGGAACGATGATCGATGCGGCTGAATCTCTTTGCTTCATCAACCAGTTTTTCTGATATTCTTACTGCTGTAGGCATATTTTATCCTCCAAACCTCTTTTGTCTACATAATATTGCAATATATAGCATTATGCAACATTTTATTTCATGGGTAACGCATGAGCTAAGGCGCGCGGTTTACCGCGTCGCCTTCAGCTCGTTGTTAGCCGAGATATTCCGTGCAGAGGTGTAGGAACTCGGGCATTTTGGGCACCGCCTACATATCTCTGGAGGGGTATCGCTCACTAGATCTCTGCGGAAATCACGGTAGATACTGCTATTCCAGATGTCCTCAAAAGATGTCTCCAGAAGATTGCCAAAATTGAAGTTGCGTGGATCTGAGTTGTAGCAACAGGGTGTGATATACCCATTCCATGTTACATATGGCCAAATCCACGGGTACACACACGGGTCAGAATCATCATCCGCATATCTGAACTGTAGATTCTTGGCTCTCGCGTATTGCATTGCCGATGCTATTGCCTCGTCCGTAAGTCCAAAAGACGAAGTTGCCTCAATGTGTGCGAATTTCGCGTTGAGCACCCGCGCTGACACGCGATCAACTCCCATCTCGAACGCCAAATCAACAACATACTCCAGTTCATTCCTGTTTTGGTCCTGTATCGTGATATTCAGATCAATGAACGGCTTGTTACGAGTTGTACGCTTTATGGCGAGGTCTTTGATGGATGACACAACTTTCTCAAACTGAGCGCCTACGCGAATACTCTCGAAAGTCTCCTTGGTTGCACCGTCCATAGAGACCGATATATGATCTAAGCCAGATTCAATAATGCCTTGCGTCTTCGTTGCATCGAGGACAGTCCCATTCGTTATCGTATGAACGTAAGGATACCCCTGGTTCTTCGCATACTTAATCATCCGGAGCAGATTTTTATTCAGGAAAGGTTCACCGAGTCCGGTCATCAGCAACCCTGTCTGGATGTGGTGGGATCCGAGGAGGTAGTGAAACTGGCTCAATATCTCTTTGAAGTCGTCGAAGGATAGCGAGCCAAGATTCAGGTCAGAGGAATACGTTCTGTCGCACATTGTGCATTTCAGATTGCATGCTGTGGTTGGTTCAATGTTTAGCGAGACTGGTGCGTTTCTGACATAGGTGGGTCTCCGAGCCGCGGCCAAGCAAGCCCGTAAGTAGTTCACCGAGCGTCGGGGACGCCTCGCGAAGTCCAGCGCAAGGAGAGACACGAGCGGTTTAAGTCTTCTTGCGAGCGGCATCAGTTTCTTCATATAGCGATCCTCCTGCCCGAAGTACATCCATCGAAGCCTTGCGTTATCGGCTTGGTCCGCAGTCGTACTCGGTTTGTCCTCCGTTAGCCCGCCACCAAAGGCGGCGGGCTAACAACGAAATCAGCCGGAGCGTAGCGATCGGCTGTATTGATTGGTTATAAAATGGGGACGGTTCTATTTTCTGAAAGCATTTAACCGAAACTAAATAAAACCATCCCTAATTTTATACTACTTACTACTGGCCAATTTGTCGAATTCCTCTACTCGGAGAGCGGGTAGGGTCGCAAACGAAATCCCTAATTTCTTGTTCAGATTGATAGAAGCTTTAATTGCCTCAGCCACGCCGGGAAATTCAGTAATGAATAGTAAATCTGTCTCCCCCATCATAGCATAGGCAGCCACCAGTTTGCCTTTGCTCTTCTTTATTATTTCAACCGCTTTTACAGTGCGCCCCTTGCTGATTTGTTTCACCGATTCAGCCGAATACTTCCCCTTCATTATGAATGTCGTCATGGTATTTTCTCCTTTCTCTATTTGTTTTTTTAGAAGAATGTTTACATGTATACCGTGTTTTTAAATGTACCTGCCTCCATTATTTTCACAAGCACAGCTTGCATGACCGGTTGAACTAATTTTTAAGCGGAAATAACGCATAGCAGATTGTTACAGTGATCTGCAAAAAGCCAAAGATGGATATTACTATAGACTTTCCCATATATGTAGCTTTCACAATTGGGCTGTATTCTTCACTAAATTCTTGTAGCTTCCGACTAATGTAACGATTTGCGTACAATGCAAGTGCATAAGCTAAAATGAAAATAAGTATGAGCAAAAGTGATAAGCTTTTACTGTTTTTGAGTATAGAGTTAAAATTTTCACTTGTGCCAAAGTTATAACAGAAAGCAAGTGATTGAAAAACAATGAACGCAACAATCGAATTGGAATATAACTCTAATTGCTTTGCTATTTCTTCTTTGTTCATGTCTTACCTCCTAGTTGTGATTGAATTCTTAAAGAATAACGTTTGAGCTCAGGGCGCGGCCCGTCAGGGCCGTCGGCCCTGCAGCGAATTGTTGGGCGCCCACACACAAACACAATTGATAGCGCCGCCCGAAATTGCGGGCGATGAACAGACGACGAGACTAATGGGTTAACTCTCCGAAAACGACTCGCCCCCCTGCAGCAACCTCGCCCGCAAGGTTGGTGACGGCAAGATGCACTGATCTCGGGCTCCAAATATCTTTCGCAGCGGCCATAGCATGCTGTAAATCGGATTCCCGATGAAGTCTGGGACAATGACGTCCATCACACTAGCCAGACGCGCCCAGCGACCGCCAATGAGGTAGCCCAGTTGCACGGACGCCTCATAGCGGGTGTAGGCCTTGTCATCGTGCACAATGACAAATGTGCGAAAGTCAGCTGTCGGAAGTCCATGTTTTCTCGAAAGCGCCAAGCCCGCATCTGACTGAAGTGCGGCAAAACGCAAAATGGGTTGTTTCTCGTGCGTCAAAGCAAAGTTAACCGCGCCGTTGCAAAAGACACACTTGCCGTCAAAAAGCATCACTGGATCACCGCTCATTCTAGATCTCCCTCCATCACGTCATTGATCATCCACTTAGTCGCCCAACGGAAACATCAGCCGGAGCGCAGCGATCGGCTGTATTGACGGGTTATGAGTCCTTATTTTCCGTGGCTGACTCTGATGATTCTGCCGTCGTCTTTAGAAATTTCTGCTTCCGCTACACCACCAACATTCCACTCTTTTGGTAACGAACCATTAACATACCATATACCATCTTTAAGAGTTGCCTTGAATGGTTTTTCTTTTTCAATCTTTTCCTTGCCATAAATTGGCGTCCATACAGCTACGGCAATTTTGATAGCTGTTTCTTCATCAGGAACATAGCCTGACGCCGGTTTGTAATTATGTTTTTGAGCTTCAGCGGCGTATAGAATAGGCAGGAGAAAGAAAACAAGTAACATACTCAAAAGGATAATTATTTTTTTATTTTTCATTTTTCCCTCATAACGAAAAAATCAGCCGGAGCGTTAGCGATCGGCTGTATTGACGGGTTATGGCTTATTTCCTAACCATCTATCAATGGTTTTGGACATGGAATTAGCTTGTTCATCATAGTTTTGTTCAAGGGCCTTCCAGCCACGCGAAGTGCGTTCGCGATCTCTAATATTTTCTCGAAATATATCTGTAATTTGATCAAATTGCTCTGTCCTAAAAATGATCGGACTACATTCAGGTTTTTTTTCTATGGCGAATGAGATTAATTTATTTTTAGCATCAACTTCGTATTTGTTGATTTGTGACCATGTGAGGGTGAGTTCTTCCTTTTTTAATAAAACATACTGCATCAGGTAATAAGAGATCAGCACAACAAACCAGAACAAAATGTTAACTTTGATTATTAAAATAAGCAATAACGTAGCGAAGAGGATTAACGCCCCCCGCAAGATCATCTTATCATATATCCTTTTCCCTGCAACAGTAATGGAGTCGCCAGCGAAGACTATGCGTCCTCTGCCACGAAACTTGCTATATTTTTCGCCCATTGAGTACAGATATTTTCTTATAAACTTAACATCAGCGGTAATCATGATTTATTTATCCATAACGAAAAAATCAGCCGGAGCGTTAGCGATCGGCTGTATTTGCTGGTTAGGTTCCCATTTATATTTTCCGCAACCTGAGGACGCAAATGATACATACTATTGCTGCTGTGATTATGCCCGTTGCAAAATCTCCCTTAGCTCCTAAACTGGATCCGGTCAATGGCAGCCATAAGGGGGAGCATAATCCTACAGCGGAGCCAATGCCCATTACCAATAAAATCCTCTTTCGTTGCTCTTTCTTGAGTTCTGTTTTTGTAAGAGTATTGGGAGGCCCAGCTCCTTCTATCTTTTCTTGCTTCAGTTTCTTTGTAAAATGAAAGGTCAAACCAAGAGGTATAAAGATGCCGATGAGCAATACCCACTGAAACAGTTCTGCTATATGAAGCGGTTCAGAAAATACAACAAGCAACCCCATACTGCCTGCTGTGAAAAGACAGATATTAAGTTTTGTATGTATAGTCATAGTTTATTCCCTACCTAACATTGTTTATATGGATCGGTATTAATACTGTAAACGCCGACAGTGCTGTCGGCCTATCGCGGATACCTTCGATATCCTCCGCTTACAGCGGGATAGTTCAACTTACAAATTTCAGCTCACTTCGTTTCTGAAATTTGAGTTTCACTAAAAACCTTCTACAAAATCTGCGATTTTGGACTTAATACCTTAATATTAAACAATAATCAACATACAAAACCTCATTTGTGGTATTTACGCACTACTGCAGTAATCACTCCGGCAATTCGTAATTCTTCCTGCGGAGTAATCGGCGGATACTTCGGGTTGGCCGCTTCCAAAGTTACCTTTTTTCCTTTTTTGCGGAAATACTTCATTGTCCAGTTGCCATCCACTTCCGCCAGAATTATATCCCCGTTTTTCGGTTCCCGGCCTCGCTCCACAATAACCAGATCTTTTTCCTTTATCCCTTCGCCAATCATGGAATCACCGGTAACGGAAAGAACAAAAGATGATGATGGATTATTGATGAGATACTCATCAAAGGAAATTGTGTCTCTGAGTTCTTCTTCCGCAGGTGAGGGGAAGCCGGCGGTCACATTGCCCACAACGGGAAGATTGAAAGATAACCGTGCGGGTTTTAGAAAACCTTTCGCGTCTTTCTCCAAAGCGCCTTTCTCCAGCAGTTTCTTTGTCCAGTACTCGGCGGCGCTTTTAGCTTTGACGCCCAGCAAAGGAAGCATTTCCGAATAGGTGGGCATTCTTCTTTGTTTCCGGAAAAACGAGGCAAATTTTTGCTCAACAGAGTTAATGTTTATTCTTTTCTTCATGGAAACAGTATATAGGACGAACGTCCTATTGTCAAGATAAAAAATTTTTCTTTGAAAATCCCGAAAATATTCGGCGGTCTGTAGGGAAATCTGGTATAATTCTTCTGCAATTTTGTTCTTCCGGCCTCCACCGTCATTCCGGCGAAGGCCGGAATCCAATATTTTCTGTATGCTCTGGATACCGGCCTACGCCGGTATGACGATTTTTCAGGATAAAAATATGTGCGGAAGATTTGTACTGATAACCGATTTGCAGAATATCCGGAAGAATTTCAATATTCAGAATATATCATGCCAATACCAGCCCAGTTGGAATATAGTTCCCAGCCAATTAATTCCTGCTGTAATTAATCACAGAGGAATTAATCAATTAGTCTGTTTCAGGTGGGGACTAATTCCATCATGGTCAAAAGACCCCTCGATTGCCAATAATCTGATTAATGCTCGCGCGGAAACAGTGGATAAGAAACCAAGCTTCAGGGATGCTTTTAAAAAAAGGCGATGCCTGATTGTTGCTGATGGATTTTACGAGTGGAAGAGGGAAGGCAATAAAAAAATGCCGCTGTATTATTATTTGAAATCAGACCGGCCTTTCGGATTTGCGGGGCTTTATGAAACATGGATATCGCCGGATAAGAAGGAAATCAATACCTGCGTAATCATTACCACTGCCGCCAACGAACTGATTGCGCCTGTTCATGACCGCATGCCGGTTATCTTATCCAATGATCAGGAGAGAGTCTGGCTGGCCAGCGATGTGGCTGATGTTTCTGGTCTGCTATCTATTCTAAAGCCGTACCCTGCTGAGGAGATGAACTACAAGCCGGGCCTAGGTCCGCATAGCGGCAATTATCAAGAGTAAAGATGCGATCCCGTTTCCTCTGGGGTCTACCCGAATAACCTAAATAACCTGAATACCCTGAATAACCTAAAGGTCACTATAGGGGCACCATGGGGTCACGCGAGGGTGCGCTTCGCGGCCATCGCAGAGGGGATACGGTGGTCACTTACCGATCAACCTTCTCGATATAAATTCCGGATCCGATCCAGACAGTATCGGTGATCTTTGTGGAATAGCTTTTTTTCAGCCATATCTTGTTTTCATCTATCGGATTGGGCCAGATGAACAGCACAAATCCGTCGGCATAACCGTTTTTCCGGTAGGCGGCGTCGGAAACCATTTGAAAGAATTTAGCGTCCTGCTGCTGTTTGATCCCATATTGAGGATAGGCCTTCATCATAAAACCGGTATTGAAGAAATCCTTGCCGACCATAGCCGGTTGGGCGCCATGCGCCCGGCAATTAATCTTTATAGTCCGGTTATCCTGCGTTTCGTTCTCATAGGCGAACATATAAAGCTCTCCCTTTTGGAAGGTACAAAGGCCCGCTTTGCATTCAGGGTCGCCGGCCTGCCGGTCGAATTCCTTGAAAGCAGCGGCCAATCCCTCCTGCTGGCCCATTTTTTTCATGTTGGCGAAGGTGAACGCTTTCGCCTTGCAGACGAATTCTACCAGTTCCTTTTCTTTGGCTGGCAGGGTAGACAAGTTATTGCACTCTCCGGGATAATACCCGGCGGACTCTTTTGTGTTCAGCAGATCGTTAATATCCGCGTTGGGAATATGGCTCCGATATATCTTTTCGAAGGTGCCGTCTGCCTTAAGGTTGTCCAGGGAAGACTGCCATTTTTCAACCACCTCCAGCGGGGTTCCCAGCGACAGCGCAATGTAAAAATAAGTATTGCTCAAGGTAGCGACCGGTTCCAGATCATTCATGGTGTATCCGGCATTCTTCACAATCTCGGCGACTGTAATATCTGTGAAAACAGCCAGCTGTACTTCGCCCTGCATGAGCTTCCGGACATTGTCGGTGGGCAGCGGAGCGCTGACCAGATTTGTAAAACCCCTATCCTTGAGGTCCTGTTCGTTAAACCAGTTAGCTGTTGTGGCGATAGCAGATACCTTTCGGGCATCTTCCAAACTTTTCATTGTGATACCGGAACCTTTTTTAGCGTAAAAGATCGAGCTGTTTTTGCCGACCGGTCCTACCCATTGAAACAGATTCTCCCGCTTTGCCGTTCTCTCGGCACTGAAGAGCACCACATTCGGATTACTCAACGCCAATTTGTAGGCTTCATCCCAGGAGGTCAAACGGATGTTATCCGGGATGCCTTGCCGGGCGCTGATCTCCCGGACCATATCCGTTACGAAACCGGAAACCTTTCCATTCTTCATGAAGGTTACCGGCGGATATTCCTCGGTCATCATCTGGATGATTTCCGGCGCTTTTTCGGCGGGAAGCCATTTCGCGTAGATCTGCCTGAAGGTTCCGTCAGTCTTCATCTCATCGAGCGCCTTCTGCCACCGGGAAACCAGTTCGGGCGACGTTCCTTTAGAGAAAGTGATATAACTCATGTTTGTGGAGAGGTTAAAGACGCTCTCTACATCATCCATATCCATTGTACTGCCGGCATATTTCAGCAGTTCCGGTATCGTGAGGTTGTTACTGGGAAACAGTTGTGCCTCACCGTTGAGCAATTTTCTTATGGCGATCTTTTCCGACGCCACGCTTTCCAGGTTCGGGAATCCCTCTTTCCTTAAGAGCTCCTCAGTATAATAATCCTTGACGATGACAATCTTTGAAACTTTTTTTGCGTCGTCCAGATGTGCTATCTCAATTTTTGAACCTTTACGGGCATAAAGATTGGTGTCATGAATAGTAATCGGTCCCACCCATTGGAGCAGGGGCTTGCGTTCCGGCGTCATGGCCACGGAGAAAAGGGCCACGTTCGGCTTTTCCATAACCGCCTTATATCCTTCTTCCCATGTTGCCAATTGAATATCAGCATCCGTGCCGGTCCTTTTCATCAGCTCCCGCACCACCTCCGTCGCCTGGCCGGTGACTTTACCGTTTTCGGCGTAGTTCAGTGGTGGATACGTTTCCGTATAGATCTTCAGAACGGCGGGTTTAATTGCGCCGGTCTGCTTCATTGATGCACAGCCGGCAAGAAATATTAAACTCAATATCAAACAGAAAAAACTAATCTTTTTCATAAATTTTCCTCCAATTAAATGTGCGCATATGGTACATGATTATTTAACCTCCTTGTAGGCCGCAATAATCCAGTCGTTATTAAAGAAATGAACTGTTTTCCAAACAGCCAGTTTCTTGACAACATTATTCGTCTCCGGAACAAGAAAAGTATAAAAACCATCTCCTTCTTTCTCTTTTAGCATACGCTTTCCGAGCGCAATTAATTCAGAAAAATCTTTATAGAGAGGATCTGTAAATATGTTAAGTCCTGTCTGTGCCGGATCAGTTTCATAAAGAATAAGACCGTCCTTTTGCATAACCCAGCACTTTACACCAAGTTCTTTTTCAATTTTTGCCGCGACAGAACGAATCAGTTCATCATATTTTATCAGCATGCTGATCGAGCCGAGAAATTGCTTCTTCTTTGAAAAAACAGGATATTCAATATCGATAGATTTTATGCCTTCGACAGAAACGAATGCGTTCCCCATCCGTGGTTTTTTTGTCTTGAGCATCTTAATGACAGCTTCTTGTTTGGAAATATTCGAGCCTTCATAATTCTGGTATTGTGTTGGTTCGATAAACCTCATAATACCCCTGTTATCAATGAATGTGGAATCGATCACATAAGACCTGCCGGAGTTACATTTTTGCAGAAGTTTTCTTATTTCAGCTTCGCGATTGGGGCCCGGTTTGCCTGTTTCTTTTGCGGCATGGGAAATCGTCCCTTCGATTCCCTCCAGAATGTTTAAAATGCCGGCTTCGATTTTTAAAGCTGTATTACTTATATTATCTTCTGCAAATGTCTGTCCTGGCATGAAAAAAAACAATAACGCGGTAACCAATAATACGAAGCGTCTCATAAATCCCCTCCTTACGTCACATCTCGTCACTTTGGACGGTTATTCGGCCTGGAATGCTTATAGTTGGTAGTATATGAAGCCAGGCTTGGATTTGAAGATACCTTCCTCTGGATCATAATATCGCCATTCCATCGTTACCTGACGATCATTTATCGTGACCAATACATAGCCGTCATGGTCAGTATCTTTGTCAATAGCGGTGATACGTGAAACTTCTGATGGCGCATAATTCCCATCCCACGAACTTCTTTCAGCCCCGCCGGAACCCGCAAGAATCTGGTAAATGGAGTTGCTCCCGTTTTCCGTCTGTATCAATGATAAAGCATAAAGATGTGAATGACCGGTGAGGTACATTTTGGCGTCTGCGCAGCCCAAAGTATTCCAAAATTCTTCTCTGTTCGATTTATGGTTATGATCGATCCATTCGTATCCCAGCTGGAATTGGGGCATGTGGCCAAAAGCAATCACATGGGGTTGTGCAGTGGGGTTCCGTCCGGCCAACTGAGACTTCATCCAATCAATGTCGTTACCATGATAATAGTAGGGCTGGTTAACACCCTGCTCAAACTGATTCTGGTTTATGCCGAGGAAAAGGGCATTATTAAAGACAAAACTATATTCCATGTCCGGATGAGCAGGGTTGTTCGTTCTACCTGCGGGAAGTTGTGGCGCGATCGTTGTATTCCATGCGGTAATACAGCTATTTTTTGTATCACACCAGTATTCATGATTGCCGGGGACAGCATAAACGGGAATGTTTGCGTCATAAACCGCTGCCATCGCGCCCATCCAGTCTGTATATTGCGCATTCAGACCATCAACGTTTTGTCCCCTTCCATCGATCAAGTCACCTCCGGTGATAACCATATTGACCTTCTGCGTCACCATATCTTCGGCCATCCTTTGTACGGCTGGCAGATTCGTACAATTTATTGGATCAGTGGCTTGATCCAACTTATGATCACTCATAAAGGCAAATTTCCATTCCGGATGAGCTGCATTTGCATCTGTTGACGAACTGCTACATGACGTTATTGAAGATAATGCAAACAGAGATCCTGCCAGCGTGATTAAGATGAACAAAAGTTTCAATTTTTTCATAATGGTTTATTCTCCGTTTTTTTGAGTTGAACAGAACGGTTTATCTCGATACGTCAGGGTGAGGCTTATTACTCCACTTGAATTCCTTGCTGCCCTTTGGCATTTTTAGCGATAGTATCCGCTACCGATAACCCATCCAAATGGTTTAAACGGCAGAACATAGGCTCTCTTGGATTGTTCGGTGGTTTGTCCCTTCTTCGGGAACCAGTACTCGACATACCCGCCGCCGGCTTTCGCCTTTGCCATAAATTCTTTGATGTAGTAAGTGCCCTTGGAGTCCTTGTCTTTAATCCGGTTCCTTCCCTCCACATCCTTGCGGCCATACAGAACCACATTGACGCCTTCCGTTGTATCTGCCCAGAAATATCCTTCAGACCCGTACCGCAGCTCCCTTAGCAGGCCCGCACCAAACAGTTTGGCTTTATCCAGTGTCATTTCCCCACATTGATACTTGGCATGGATGGCGCCAAGCATGCTGACGGCGGTTTCCACCTCACTTTTAATCAGAAGATCCTGAGTTGCAGAATTCGTCGGCTTCTGCGTTTGTGCCGCAACCGACAAACAAAATACCCAAGCACTCAGAAAAACAGCCACCACTGTCATCAATATCTTATTCATACTTCCTCCTCTTGTTGTGAATTTTTCGCTACCCGACAGCAGTCGTTCGCGGTGGTTTTAAGACGTTCACCATATTGCCATGCCTAGTTTTTGGGGCGAGGTATATGATCTAGTCGCCGAGTGTTTCAAATATGAACGCGTTGATCCAAACCCCTCACGTTTGAGTTAATTATATCATAGCGATTGTGAAAATAATATTATTTATAACCAATAGAAATCATAAACTTGTATCGAGTTTAATGATTTTGGATTAACAGGAAGAAATGTTGGCTGGTTGTTTTGTTGTCTGTCAAAATCACGAATGATTTTTATAGTTGATACACCCATTGACATTAACAAGGAGCATCCATATATTAAAATTGTAAAGGCGCTGCAATGCGAAAGGCTTGAATTATTTCTCTGCGATATGAAAGAAAGTTCAATCATTTCACTGGGAGGTAAAAGGAAAAGCATTTCGATATATTTGTGGTGATCATGAACTGCCCGAAAGAGCGGTTATTAAATAGGCTGACTACAGCTTAAGAATAAGCAAGCATTGCGGCGCTCTTTGATATTGCATTCAGGTTCTTTGAAATATAAGCAGAAACTAGTATTTTGCAGTCGAGATTCTGCGATGCCCGTATTGAGTCTATTCTACTGGACGTTAACAAAAAAGAAAACACAGAGTCTTAGTGGTGATTATCACCCTTAAAAGACCAAGAATTCAAATGATAGACTCCAGTAAAAAGACAAGACGGCATAGGCGGATCTCGTTAGCCCCTCGCAAGAGATATATTTCTTCGGGGGGCTTTTTAATGAGACTCGCTGAAAACGAACGAAGTGAATAACCTAAAGGTTACTGTAGGTTTGAAGCGTTAGTCGAATTATCCCCCGAGCGAAGCGAAAGGGGATAATGACACCGATGTTACAAGTGTAGCGCAGTAATGTTTGTTAGACGAATTATTCCAGGAGCAAAGCGAATGGGGATGAATGACATCGCCTAAGAAAGCTTTGCAAAATTCATCTTATGTGAGCTGGTAACCTTTCTCCCGGAATAATTTCAGGCAGGCATTGGCGACAGCATCATCATAAAGAATTCCTTTATTTTTTTCGATCTCTTCAAGAGCTACTTCAATACCCAATGACGCACGATAGGGACGGTGGGAAGCCATGGCCTCCACAACGTCCGCCACGGCCAGAATGCGGGCCTCCATGAGAATTTCATCCCCTTGCAGATTTCTGGGGTAACCAGTACCATTCATTCGCTCGTGATGCTGGTGGACTATTTCCGCCAGCGGCCAGGGAGATTCTACATCCTTCAGCATTTCGTATCCATTATGAGAGTGTTCTTTTATCAGAGAAAATTCAATGTCCGTCAATTTGGTAGGTTTGGACAATATCTCCGCGGGTATCGATAATTTTCCGATATCATGAATAGTGCCGGCCATGCGAATTCCATCGATTTTCTCCTGAGCTAATCCCATCTCTGTGGCAATGGCCCTGGCAATATCCGCAGCCCTTATCTGATGACCGGCTGTATAGGGATCTCTCATCTCTACCGCGGATACCATGACCTTAATAGTGGCGCCGAAAGCTTTTCTGAGACTGTCAAGGGTACGTTGAAGTTTCTCCTCCGCCCGTTTGCGTTCGGTGATATCCCTGGCTACCGCCTGAATCGCTACAGGTGTTCCGTGGGACATGATGATGGATCCTTGTGTTTCC
>JAPLJP010000151.1 GCA_026388535.1 Deltaproteobacteria bacterium
CCCATCGAGCCCATTGTCAGCATCAAAACTTCCGCGTCATCGGACTTATAATTTTCCACCGGTTTGTATTTGCGGCCAAACATTTTGCCCCATTCGTCCCAAACCTCCAGAATTACTTTTTTGGAATTTTTCAAGGCTTCATCTTTGGCTTTCATAATTTCCGCAAAGTAATCGGACATGGCAAAAGCACCCATGGTTACGGGTTTAGCAGGATGCAGTGTCGCGTGCGGAACAAAAGGCGGCAGGAATTTGTTCACTTCTTCCTGTGTCGGCATTTCCATCGGTTCAACCATATGTGTCAACTGAAAACCATCAATATTAATATTTACCGGCAACATGACATCTTTATGCTCGGCGATTTTAAAGGCAATGATGGACATATCAATAGATTCCTGTCCGTTTTCCACAAAAATAGAAACCCAGCCGGAATCACGCTGCGGCATAATATCGGAGTGATCATTCAAAATATTCAGAGGGCCGGAAACCGCCCGGTTGGCTATGGCCATTGTTATCGGCAGACGCATCGCCGAAGCTATCGGCAGTAATTCGTGCATATACATCAATCCCTGAGAGCTGGTGGCTGTGTAAGAACGGGCTCCCGTTCCCGACGCGCCGATGACTGCGCTCATTGCCGAATGTTCTGATTCCACGGTCACGAATTCCGCGTCAATCTGGCCGTCAGCGACCAGATCGGAAAGATGTTCCGCAATGTGCGACTGGGGTGTAATGGGATAAACGGCCGCCATATCAATGTTGCACAGCCCGACGGCTTCCGCTACGGCAACTGCTACTTCCATACCTACGCGCTTGCCCATATTATCCCTCCTCCACCATTGCTATCGCTTTCGGCCAGCATTCATGCGCGCAAATGCCACAGCCTTTGCAATAATCCAAATTTGCCTGGAAAAAACCGTCCTCGCCCTGCTGAACGCAACCTTCCGGACAAAACACATAGCAGATGCCGCATTTGATGCATTTTGAATTATTCCAGACAGGCCGTTGCGACCTCCAACTTCCCGTATGATATTCACTGGCGCTTCCCGGTTCACAAACAACACATCCAGTGGGAAGCTCTCTCCATGTTTTTAATGCCATAATGGATATACCTCTTATTTACTTATTTTTATTTCGTCGTAAGCCCGTTTCATCGCGTTGAGATTTTTCTGGGCTATTCTACCAAACCTGTGCTCTACCGCTTCTTTCATGGAATCGAGTTCCATGACTCCTATTACTTTTAACAACGCGCCGATCATTGTGGTGTTGGCAATGGGCACGCCCATTTCCTTGCGCGCTATTCCTGTTCCGTCAACAGTAGCCACTGTGCCGCTGAAATTCAAATCTTTGCGAATTTCATCCGGTGATTTTGTTGTGTTAACGATTAATTTGCCGCCCGGCTTTAAACCGTCGGTAACATTTACCAGACCAATCAGACTGGAATCGAGCACAAGCACTACATCGGGTTCATATATCCCCGAACGGACGTTGATTTTTTTATCATCAATACGGGTGAAAGCAGCAACAGGCGCTCCTCTTCTTTCCGGACCGAAACTGGGAAAACCCTGCGCGTATTTCCCGGCGGCGATTGCCGCTACAGCCAGCAACTCCACCGAAGTCACCGCTCCCTGACCGCCGCGTCCATGCCATCTAACTTCTATCATTTATTTTCGTCTCCTTAATAGTGTTACAAAAAATGACTGTCATTCATAATATAGAAGCAATTTTCAGTCAACAGATTTTCACGATAACTAAAAAGACTTATTATATTAAGGCAATAAGTAACTTACTCTGCTCAAAATAATGTAAAATGACCGCCGTTCATACGATAGAAATAATTTAAAATAATGGTCATTGGGTGACTGTTCAAAAATGTTCAGAGGCAAGGCGCGCGAGGCCTGAGAAGTGAGGCGTACTTTGCACGTACGCCGCAACGCCGAAGGACAAAGCGCAACGCAGCATATGAGCGTTTTTTAACAGTCCCCGATACGCCACTTGCGCTGTTCGGATATGTATAGATCATTGCCCTGAAAATCGTTGATTACAACAAGAGGCAAATCGACAATCGTCAACTTACGAATCGCCTCCGGCCCCAAATCTTCGTAGGCGATAATTTCCACTTTTTTTACGCATTTTGCCGTCAGTGCGGCTATGCCGCCAATCGCGCCAAAGTAAACGGCTTTGTGTTTTTTTATGGCTTCAACAACTTCGGGCGAGCGACTTCCTTTTCCGATCATTCCTTTAAGACCGTTTTCTATTAATTTCGGCGTAAAAAAATCCATCCTGTAACTGGTTGTGGGACCGATTGAACCGATAATCTTTTTCGGCGGTGCGGGAGTGGGCGCCGCGTAAAATAAAACCGTCTGAGACAAATCAATCGGTAATTTCTCGCATTTGAGCAGAGATTCATACAAACGCCTGTTGGCAACATCACGGGCAGTATAAACTTCACCGCTCAACAAAACCATATCACCGGCATGCAGCGACGTGATAATTTCTTCAGTCAAAGGTGTTTTAATTTTTCGCGGTGTTGCCATATTAATTTTCTCGTTATCAAGGGCGCCGTTCCTCATTTCCCCGCTCTTCCTCTTTCATCATTTCTTAAATGGTACTTTTTCAGTTTTTAAAATGTTATGTGATTTATCATAATAATACATTGTAGTGATACCATCTTGATCGGTATATTCTTCTTTATCAAGATAAGTATCGCTGTAATGATATTTTGATGACCCGTTAACTTTTCCGTCCAGCATCTTTGAACAAGAACTAAATCGCCCTTTATTATCGTAGTATATAACATAATAGGCTCTTAGTTTCTGCGCTTCCTCTTTTTTTGTTTCTTTTATAGGCTTAATCGGAAAACCAACTTTCATCGCTAATCCTTCAAAATAATAAGGCCCGCCTGTTCTCATTTTTGGCTTCTCAGCATTAGTGCAACTTGCGATAACAAAAACACTAATTAGCATTATTAAAGTAAATTTTAACGTGAAGTGTTCAGATATAGTTCTCATATTTATAATTCCTTAAGGCCGGCATGATGAACGAGATTGCTTTGCTCATTTCATGAACTCGCAATGACATTACGTTAGAAAACTACTTCTTTATGCCGAGCTACATGACACTGTATATTCACCGCAACCGGCAGAGAAGCAATGTGACATGGCATCATTTCAATATGTACAGCCAGAGCGGTAACCCGGCCGCCGAGGCCCGCGGGGCCGATGCCCAGATTATTGATTCTCTCAAATAATTCCTTTTCGATCTGCTCCACT
The DNA here is from genome assembly GCA_026388535.1 of Deltaproteobacteria bacterium. Lineage (GTDB taxonomy): Bacteria > Desulfobacterota > Syntrophia > Syntrophales > Smithellaceae > Smithella. Next base: position 3,267 of record JAPLJP010000151.1, read on the forward strand.
CGTTCGTCAACTCTGTTTTGTTCGCCCACTGGTCGCAAAAGAGCCTTCTTCGCCATCACGCAGGCCTGCTCCAGCGAGCCTCCGATGCCCACTCCGACTATTATCGGCGGGCAGGGATTAGCGCCGGCAGCCTCAACGGTATCCTGAACAAACTTTTTAATGCCATCGATTCCCGCCGCGGGAGTCAGCATTTTCGCGGCACTGCAATTTTCGCTGCCGCCGCCCTTGGGCATGGCAATGATTTTTAAATGACTGCCGGCAACAATATCGACATGAATTATCGCGGGCAAATTGTCGGTGGTATTATCTCTGGTGAACGGATCACAGACGGATTTGCGCAAATAGCCTTCTTCGTAGGCCTGCCGTACCCCTTCTTCAATCGCCGCGTGTAATTCTCCGCCGACAATATGAACATCCTGCCCCATCTCGACAAAAACAACCGCGAGTCCGGTATCCTGACAAATAGGCATTTTCTTGCGGCGGGCGATATCGGCGTTTTCGATTATTTTCTGCAACACCTGTTTGCCGGTTTGAGATTCCTCCCGGGAAAGCGCCTGGTGCAGAGCTTCAATAACATCTTCGCCCAAAGTGGTATTGGCTTCAATAAAAAGCTTCTTTACCGCTTTGGTAACTTTCTTGACGTTAATCCGCCGCAAAATTGTTTTGGTTTTAATTTCTGTGTTCATAAAACAAGATCCCATCTGGCCAAAATTGTCATTGCGAGCCGTCTCTTAGACGGCGTGGCAATCCAACGTTTCTTGAGATTGCTTCGTCACTGCGTTCCTCGCAATGACATTTACACAAAATCTCTAATGACGCCGCAAAAAGCTCCAGAGGCAAGGCGCGCGAGGCCTGAGAAGTGAGGCGTATTTTCGCACACCTTAACTCAATGCCATTTCGTTTTCAATGGATAACGCGGCGGCCAGGAGGAGGCTCCGTAGGCGTATATGTTAATACGTTGAGGAAGCCGACGACGTAGCCAACAAAGTTAGCCGAAGAAAACGGAATGGCATCACATGCCACGCCGGAATTCCAGCGACTTAGAAATCGTCATCTTATCTATATATTTCAAATCTCCGCCCATCGGCATACCCATAGCAATGCGCGTCAACTTGATATTTTTTTCTTTGAACATCCGGGTGAGCAACAAAGCGGTAGACTCGCCATGAACATTGGTATTCGTGGCTACAATTATTTCTTTGATATTGCCTTCATTAATGCGCTGAACAAGTTCGCCTAAACGCAGATTATCCGGTCCGATGCCATCCAGAGGAGCCAAAACACCATGCAGAACATGATAAGTTCCATGATATCCGCCACACTCTTCAATTGCCGCCAGCGCGTCAGGGTCCTCTACAACACAAATGACTTCTTTGTCCCTCGCTGTGTCGCGGCAGATGTAACAGGTATCTTCCTCCGTCAGATTCAGGCAAATGCGGCAAAGCTTTATTTTTCTTTTGACTTCAACAATGCTTTCCGCGAGCTTTTTTACATCATCTTCCGTGGAACGCAAAATATAATTGGCCAGCCTAGCGGCTGTTTTTTCGCCAATGCCGGGAAGCTTACCCAATTCGGAAATAAGTTTCTTGATGGGTTGTGCATATGCTTTCATAAATAAAAACCTTTTACGCCGATTAAATCAAAGTGCTATCTTTGTTGGCATCGTTGTCGGCTCGATATCCTCTCTGATTTAAAACGGCTTTTACAGACCGGGGATATTCAATCCTCCGGTAATTTTCGCCATTTCCGAAGAAGCCATTTCCTGCGATTTGCGTATTCCCTCATTAACCACGGCAGTAATTAAATCCTGCAGCATTTCTATATCTTCGGGATTGACCACTTCCTTTTCGATTTTTAACGACACAATTTCCAATTTACCGTTCACCACAACTCGCACCATACCGCCGCCGGCCTGAGCTTCAACGGTCCTTGTTTCCAGTTCCTTTTGCAGTTGCCCCATGCGCTCCTGCATTTTTTTCGCCTGCTTCATAATGGTGTTAAAATTTTGCACTCTTCATCCTCCTCCCGTTTTTATCAACTTTCCCGATATCCTGGCCTGTATTTTTCAATGCCATCAATTTTTTTCTGTCTGCACCCTGATTTCCACAATCTTGGCATCGCCAAGTTCATCCATTATTTTCTGTAAAATCGGCTGACTCATCGCTTCACGCTTTATATCGTTTATGCTATTTGCCTGACTGCGTCCGTTATTTCCGTTCGCATTGCCATTTTCCGTATCCAGCGCTGTAATTTTTATCGCCACATTTTTCTGAAAGAAATCCCTGGCTATTTGTTCCAGTTTTTCTTTTTGTGTTGTTTTCATATCTTCCAGAAAAATGTAGCTCTTAGGAAAACCCAGCGTCAGGCAATCGTTTTCATAGCTTAAAATCTCAACGGATTCAATTTTTGCCCCCAGAATTGCGCTTTCTTTTTTGATAAAGTTTTTAAAATTATCGCAGAGAGTCTTCAAATCTCCCGCGTCATTATTTGCATCAAGGGATTTATTTTCTTTATTTGTATCAACAGTAACGCTTCTTTTCGTATTATAATTTGCCGGTGTTTCTTTTACCGGTTTATTTGCTGAAAACCGCGGCTCAGTATTGTTGGCGGCTGCCGGTATTTCTTTTATCGGTTTATTCTCTGAAACCCGCGGCCTGGTATTGTTGAAACCGGCCGGCACGCCCTGTTGGAGTTTTTGTTCGAGGTCTTCGATTGTCGAAATAATTTCGCCGAGCGGTATTATCGGCGACAAGTAGGCCATCTTAACAATTATGGTTTCGAGTTTCATCCGCGGTTCCTGACTGCGGCGGAAATTTCCCTCTTCCACAATCAGAATTTCCATATAGCGCTGCAGGGTTTCACGTGATATTTCCCGCACCTGACTTTTCAGCTTTTCAATCTGTTCCGTCGCGATATCAAAAGAGGAACTACCGTCGGCGGCTATTTTTACCAGCAGAAGATTCCTGAAATGCCTGAGCAGCATCTGATAAAAATGTTTCATATCTATTCCGGCCAGATACGCTTCTTCAAGAATGTTCAGGCATGTTCCGGCATCCTGCCGCAAGACCGCATCGGAGAGACGAAACAGATATTTCCGGTCGGCCAGCCCCAGACTTTCCTCCACATCATCATCTTTAATGTCCATTCCGGCGTAGGAAATGACCTGATCAAAAATGCTCTGCGCGTCGCGCATACTGCCGTCGCCCGCTTCCGCGATCCAGGAAAGAGCTATAGGGCTGATTTTAATTCCTTCTTTGGAGGCGACAAGGTCAAGATTCGCGATTATTTCTTTCAGAGATATTCTCCGGAAATCATAGCACTGACAGCGCGAAAGAATGGTGGCGGGAATTTTATGAATTTCGGTTGTGGCAAAAATAAAAATCACATGCGCCGGAGGCTCTTCCAGAGTTTTCAAAAGCGCGTTGAAAGCCGGATCAGTCAGCATGTGGACTTCATCAATAATATAAATCTTGTAACGGGATGCGGCCGGGGCGAACTTGACATTTTCCCGCAGTTCCCGGATTTCATCAATGCCGCGGTTGGAAGCACCGTCAATCTCATGCACATCCAGCGAAGAGTTGTTGGTTATCTCGAGGCAATTGGAACATTTATTACACGGAGTAGCCGTCGGCCCTTTTTCGCAATTGAGCGCTTTGGCCAGAATTCTGGCAACGGATGTTTTGCCAACGCCGCGCGGACCGCTGAAAAGAAACGCGTGCGCCACACGCCCCTGGCCAATGGAGTTACGCAGGGTTTTGACAACAGGCTCCTGACCGGAAACTTCTTCAAAAGTTTGCGGCCGAAATTTTCGGGCTAAGACCAAATATTCCAATTGAACTCCTAAATTTACTTCACCGTTACGGACTAATCTATGCCTATTCGTTTGCAAAGGATAACGAGGCGGCAGTGAAACTCGGATTACAGTTCATTGCGTAAACTGTAATCCGTTAGCTGAACTGTCCTGCCTTTGCTGGGCAAGGAGCAGGCTCCGCAGGCGTATTACTGATACGTTGAGGAAGCCGACGACGATGCCAACAAAGTTAGCCGAAGCAAACGGATTGGTATTCTGGTGACCGGGTTTACCGCAACACATGGAGAACATTGCTGCCGCTGCTTCCTTCCGGACCTGACGGGGTTCACAAGTCTCCGTTGCGCGGGACCCGGCCACAACATTTAAACAACTAACCTGTTGAGACTATTAATAGATAAATGAACAGGAATCAACTCAAATTTTTTCTATTGATTTTTAGTAAAGGATGTCATTGTTTTTACAGATGATTACTATGATGACTTCCCGAATTATGAAAAATCTCAGACACTATCTCTTGCGACCTTCCAATCGGTCGTAAGCCTTAATCTATACATTTAAATAAGTAATAGTTAATTGTAATATTGTCGCGAATGAAACCCAAAGCATATACGGTATTTGGATATAAGCCACCCAACGCTCGTGCGGATAGATTGCAATTATCGCCCAAATCAGCGTGACAAAAACAAGGATAACATCAACCGCTGCCAAAAAATTATTTTTTAGCCCAAATTGCAAAGGGGTAAAAGCAAAATTGAAAACTAAATTAAGAATGAATGGCAGAATAACGATAAATGAAATCTTTTTTTGAAAAAACATCAAAAAAACTTTGCCAAAGGAAACGGCGATCAGAATATAAAGAAATGTCCACACCGGGCCAAAAAGCCAAGCGGGTGGCGACCATGAGGGTTTTATTAATTGCGAGTACCAGTTGTAGCTGTTCATGTGTTTATAATAAAAATTTAGGTGAGACTTCTTAGTTGCCCCGCAGCCGCGAGGCAACTAAGACATTTTCTAACTGGCGGAGAGAGCGGGATTTGAACCCGCGGTACACCTTTGTGGGCGTACACACGATTTCCAGTCGTGCTCCTTCAGCCGCTCGGACATCTCTCCCAGAAAATATTTTTCTTATCAGTATAAAGAACAATGACAGCTATTAAATATATTATGGCGGAGAGAGGGGGATTCGAACCCCCGTGGGAGCTTGTGGCCCCCAAATCGATTTCGAGTCGATCCCGTTACGACCACTTCGGTACCTCTCCGCGTTTGATCACGTCGCCGAAGCGGGTGCGGATGTTACTCTCTTTTCCCGAAAAAATCTACTCATAATTTCCCCGCATTCTTCCCGCAATATTCCTTCAGTTATTTCCACCTGATGGTTCAATCTCTCATCAGTCAAAATATTATATAATGAACCTACAGCGCCGCATTTCGGATCACGCGCCCCGAAAATTACGCGCGCCAGTCGCGCCTGAACAATTGCTCCAGCACACATAACACAGGGTTCAAGTGTAACGTAAAGCTCCGCTCCGGCAATCCGGTAATTGCCAATTTTTTCACCCGCCTGCCTCAAAGCCAGCATTTCCGCGTGCGCCGAAGGGTCATTTTTCGTGATAGGCGAGTTGTGCGCCCGCGCTATAATATTCCCTTCGAACGCCAATACAGCTCCCACGGGCACTTCGCCCCGGCGGTACGCCTCTTCGGCTTCCTCCAGCGCTATTTTCATAAAATCATTATCTGTTGACATTTTTTTGTTGAAACTCCAATCATAAAGCCGCAACGGATTGTTCAGGCATTGTGACCCTATAGTGCCCTTTGGGGTATTTAGGTTAGAACAATCCCTACATCAATTTGCTATGCTCATAATCTTTGAAAAGACATTGCGACACAATTCCGAAGCAAAGAGTTTTATACCCATGATCCGTTCAAAACTTTGCTGCTTATCCCGGCAATCATTATAGAGACGCGGCCAGAATGGCGGCGCCTATGGCACCGTTAACCTGCGCGTAGGGCGACACTTCAATTTTCATTCCCAGTTTTTTTTCCAAAGCATGGATAACTCCAACGTTGCGGGCCACGCCTCCAGTTATCATCACCGGTTCTTTTATCCCGACACGGCCAATCATGGACGAAATCCGGGAGGCTATGGATTCGTGAATACCGGCTATAATATCCTGCCTCTGTTCCCCTTTCGCGATCAGGGAAATGACTTCGGATTCCGCAAACACTGTACAGAGACTGCTTATTTTGGAGGGCTGTTTCGATTTGATGGACATGACGCCGAATTCATCCAGATTAACTTCCATGGCCCGGGCCATAACTTCCAGAAATCGTCCTGTGCCAGCGGCGCATTTATCATTCATGACAAAGTTTTTTACCTTGCCGCTATCATCCAGAAGAATGGCCTTGCTGTCCTGCCCGCCGATATCAATGATGGAACGGATGTGCGGATTTAAAAAATGAGCGCCGACAGCATGGCACATGATTTCCGTGTAGGATTTGTCGGCAAATTCTACGCTGTTGCGGCCGTAACCTGTGGAAACAATTTTTTTCACTGCATTCTTATCAATGCCCGTTTCTTTAAGGACTTCTTCATAAACTTTAAGTCCCGCGGCTTCAGCATTGTAGCCGGTGAAAATAACTTTTGTAGCAATAATTTTCCTGTCGGCCAACAAAGCCGCCTTCGTGGTAATGGAACCTATGTCAATTCCTGCTGTAATCATTATTTAGATTTCTCTTTTCTTTCTTTGATGATTTCCATGAAAGCATCTATCCTCGTTGAAATCTGGCTTTCGGAGAAGCTCCTTTCATCGGTCATATCGGCTTCGATCATCAGACACGGTATTCCTCTTTCCCTCTCAACGATCTTCTGAATATCGAGTTGGCCGAAAGAATACGGTTTGCAGCGCAACGCAGCAGATGGGCGTTTTTCAACAGCCTCATTTATTTTTTATTCGCCTCCATAAGCTCAATAAATCCTTCCACTCGTGTTTTAATCTGTCCTTCGGAGTAGGCCCGGGGATCGTTCATATCACACTGGAGGATCAGTACCGGAATACCCTTGTCCTTCATGATGGCCTCGGCCAGATCAACCATGCCGGCGCTGGAAGGCCTGCACGACATATTTTCGTGCAGAATGACGCCGTCAATTTTGTATTCGTCAATCCATTTTTCAAAACTCTCAATACGTCTTTCGAGGTTGTAGGCGTACGGCGTGTCCATGATGAGTTTGGCGACATCGCGCAACGTTTCGTCCATGGTGAGGCATTTTTTCTTTTCGGGAGCGAAGGAGTAGGTGTAAGGCTCGAAAGTAATGACCGCGCCGTATTGCGCAAGATCCCACATGAATCTCATCCGGTACCAGAAAGGAATGCCTTCCCACATCACGCGGTATTTTTCCTTTCCCGCGGGCATGGTTCCCTCGCCCTTTGCGGTGCGGCTCTTTATATCGGCAAGAATTTTTTTGAAAAAATTTACTCCGACCTGAACACCCGGCAGAACCACCAGGGGGAAAAATGACGCGGATGTTTCGGCGCCGCTGTAAGGCGACGGCACCGCCTTTCTGTGCTCGAAAATCTCCCGCCACAGGTTGGAAAGTTCCGTCGATTTGTCCAGGACTTTGTACAGTCTCTTCTCATCCATCTTTTTACCGGTGTGCTTTTCAATAAATACGATCAGGTCGTAAAACTGCTCCACCACGTAATCAATATTGCCCTGGAGGGTTTTCTCATCCGTACCGCTCACCCACTTGGGAATATCAAACATAAAAAACGGGACGTTCATTTTATCGGCCATAATCTGAAACCACTTCCAGTGGGTATCGCAGATGGCATTGGTGCAGACCACGATATCGGGTTTGCTGATGCCTCCGAGCGTCTTTTTGATCTTTGTATCGTAAGCGGCGATGCTTGTCTTGCAGTAGGAACAAAGGTCACGTGAATAACCCATTCCCTCGGCATGCTCGATCAGGCGCTGGGACTGTTTGCGGGCGGCAGCCACGGTTGCCATATTTTCAGGATGATCGGGGAAAATATCGTAGATCCACATGATTTCAATCGGGAAGGCGGCGCATGTCCAGGCCGTCTTTTTCCAGGGAAGAGCGTGATAGATTGACCCCAGGGTAAACCACCACAGCATCGGCCACTTCAGGTCTTTCGCGTGAGGCAGGACTTTCAGCTTTACTTTTTCGGCGTCATGACCGGGATTTTTTATTTTATCCATTATTCCCTTCCTCCATCATTTCCACAAAGGCCGCAAGCCGGTTCGCGAGTTGCTGGTCGGCGGCGGGAGAGAAGTCTCTTTCAAGGTGAATTACCTTGTAGCCTTTGGATTTCAGGTCATTATTGACAGGAACGGAATCATAGGCATAAGGCTCGCAGAATTTCACATTCTGTGAAAGAACCCCGTCAACTTTTGTTTCCCCAAGTGCTTTATAAAGATAATCCAACCGTTTCTGAATGGTCGGCCTTGTCGCGGGCTTGGGTATATTCATGTAATATTCCAGGAGCGATTCAAGCGGATCGTTTTTGTCGGGAATCAGCGTCGCAAAAAATCTTTCTCCCACGGAGAGATCATCGCGGACAATCCGTATTGCGCAATCTTCCAGCGTATCCATCCACTCCACGTATGTAATATCACTGCCGGTTAAGAGAAATCGTTTTTTGCCGGATGGAAAAGCCGGCCTTAAATTCCAGGCCGTTATCTCCGAATCCAGCCAGGCTGAAACTTCATCAATGGGATTCGTAAGACATTTTATCATCGCGGCCAAATAATCGCGGTTGGGAATGTCCTTCTGGGCTCTTAGCGCAGAAAGGCGTTGCAGTTTTTTCTTTATCTCGTTGGATTTGCCGATTGCCTCCCTGATTTTTTCCGGTGTGATTTTTATGCCAAATTGATTTTCAAGGTGGCTGATGAGCCTCTGCAGTTCAACCCGGTAATATTTTTTGGCGGCGTCGCTCTCCAGCAGGGGAGCGCTGAACCAGTGCAGGAAAGGCGTTTGAACATGAACCTTCCAGATGTCATAATGCCGGTTGGTATTGTTGCACCCCTGCGCGAAAATAATGCCGGCCCATTCTTTGGAGCGGGCCAGAGCTTCCGTTAGCCAGCTCTTTGCGGCGCCACAGAAAAAGTTGGATAAATGTTTATCCGCCGGGTCATTGGATTGGTGGACGTCACCCATAATTTTATACGGGGTAAATCCGGCAGCCATGATAATTTCCAGCGGCATCTCATGCGATGTGTCAAAATAGGCAAGTTTTTCCATTTATATTATTTTTACTCCAAAAATATTAGGTGGAGATTTGAACATTATCCCGCTCCGCTTCGCTTCGGGGATAATTCGCTCTAAGATTTTTCGTGTACTACGTTTCGAAAAATCAAGGCTCATTAAACAGATTATCACAGCAAAAATCAATCAATATCTTCCGTCTGTTCGAATGTAAACCCACATAATTTTTTAGAACATTTCACCGAAAAATGATATTGATGGATTTATTCGGGGGTGCTGAAATGGAAAAAATCAGGTTAGGCATCAGTTCCTGTTTACTCGGTAATAAAGTACGCTACGACTGTGGACATAAACTGGACAGATTTCTCACGGACACGCTGGGAAAGTATGTGGAATATGTTCCTGTTTGTCCGGAAGTTGAATGTGGCCTCGACATCCCCAGAAAATCCATGCGTCTTGAAGGCAACCCCGCTTCCCCTCGATTAATCGTAACCACTACGAGAGAAGATATGACTCAACGTTTGGTAACTTGGGCGCAAAAAAGAGTTGTTCAACTGGAAAAAGAAGATATCTACGGTTTTATTTTTAAAAGCGATTCACCCAGCAGTGGAATGGAACGAGTCAAAATTTATAATGAAAAATCCATGCCTGTTAAGGCTGGTTCGGGAATCTTTGCCAGAATTTTTATGGAAAACTTTCCTTTACTGCCGGTGGAAGATGAAGGCCGTCTCCATGATCCAAGCTTGCGTGAAAATTTTATTGAAAGAATATTCGCGTTAAAAAGATGGCGGGAAGCTTCAAGCAGTAAAAATATTAAAAAGAGTCTGATAGATTTTCACACAAAACATAAATTATTAATTCTTGCGCACAGCCCCAAGCACTATCAGCTGATGGGGAAACTGGTCGCCGCTCAAAATAGTTTATCCGGACAGGATGTAAGCAAGCAATATCAGGACTTACTTTTGGAATCGCTGAAAATTATGGCAACCCCGAAGAAACACGTCAATGTTCTTCAGCATATGATGGGATATTTCAAAGAAAAATTGTCTGCTGACGAAAAAAAAGAATTGCTGGAATTAATTAACAATTATGGCGCAGGTTATGTCCCTTTGATTGTGCCGGTAACTTTAATCAGCCATTATGTTCGCAAATACAACGAACCCTATCTTAAGGAACAGGTGTATCTGAATCCGCACCCCTCGGAACTTCAGCTGAGAAATCATGTATGAACATGTAAAATTTCATCTTGACAGGCAATAATTCACTGTGTTACGAGGGCCTACAGTTAAGAAGGGTAAGAGAGCTGAAAAATGTTGAAAGTTTTTTCCAGAAATAATTGGTGGTGGCAGATCTTAAATGTCTGCCCATAAGCTCGGATAAAAAAATGAGCATGGGCAAGGAAGCTCCTTCCCATGACTTTGGAATAATATTAATGCCATGGGAATAAACATAACCCATGGCATTTTGCGTTAATTCTAAATAAATAAAAGGAGATAAAACATGGAACAGGTAAAAGTAGTACTGCAAGATCGTGAAATACCTAAAAAGTGGTATAACGTCGTAGCTGATTTGCCTAGACCGATGAAACCGCCCCTGCATCCCGGCACTGGTCAGCCGGTAACTCCCGGTGATCTGGCGGCAATTTTCCCGATGAACATTATTGCACAGGAAGCTTCCAACAAGCGCTGGATAAAAATTCCGGAAGAAGTTCTGCAAAAGTATTTACTCTGGCGGCCAACGCCTCTATATCGTGCTTATAATTTTGAAAAACTGCTCAATTGCCCTGTTAAAATTTATTATAAAAATGAAGGCGTCAGCCCCGCTGGTTCACACAAACCCAATGCCGCCATCCCTATGGCCTACTTTAATAAGGTGGCCGGAACAAAAAGAATGGTTACGGAAACCGGTGCCGGACAGTGGGGCAGCGCGTTATCTATGGCTACTCAGATGTTCGATTTGGAATGCCGCGTTTATATGGTCAAGATCAGTTATGAGCAAAAACCCTACCGGCGCATGATGATGAACACCTGGGGCGCCGAATGTATTCCCAGTCCCAGTAATTTAACTAATGCCGGCAGAAATGTTCTGGCTGAGCATCCGGACTCACCCGGTTCTCTGGGAATTGCGATCAGCGAAGCCATTGAAGAAGCCGTAACGACTCCAGGTTCGCGATACGGTTTAGGCAGTGTCTTGAATCATGTATTGCTCTATCAGACAATAATCGGCCTGGAAGCTCAAAAACAAATGCAGAAAATCGGCGTCTATCCCGATGTGGTTATGGGATGTTGCGGCGGCGGCAGTAATTTTGCAGGTATCGCTCTTCCTTATGTCTGTGACAAGATTCACGGAAAAGATGTGAAGATAGTAGGCGCGGAACCATCTTCCTGCCCCAGCATGACCAAGGGGCCATTTGCCTATGACTTTGGCGATCTGGCCAAAACAACACCGCTACTGCCCATGTATACACTTGGTCATGATTATGTCCCCGCGCCGATCCATGCCGGAGGATTACGCTACCACGGTATGGCGCCTATAGTCAGCCATTTAGTACACGAAAACATTATTGAAGCCAGGGCTTATGATCAATTGAAAACCTTCGACGCCGGTGTTAAATGGGCACGGACAGAAGGATTTATTCCCGCACCGGAGACCAATCACGTGCTGGCGGCGGTTGTGGATGAAGCCATGCGTGCCAAACAAGAAGGAAAAGAAAAAACTATACTCTTTAACTGGAGCGGCCATGGTTTGGTTGATCTTGCCGCCTATGATGCTTATTTGTCCGGCAAACTGCTGGCCTACGAATTACCGGATCATGAAATTGATCGCGCGCTGAATGCTATTAAGGATTTCCCAAAACCTTAATAAATAATGAATAAATATAAAAAGAAAGCCGTCAAGAAATAAAATTCTTGACGGCTTTCTTTTTTTTAGCCAAGCTGAGTGACAATGAAAACACAGTATGATTCAAAATTAATCCGATGTCCGAAACTCGGAGACGAAATTACGTTTAGTTACTGTATTCAGGAATCGGGGAACCTGCCCTGCGCACGTATTATCCGGTGCTGGCAGGCGGCCTTTGAAGTGGCGGCATTGCTCAAGGAGCACCTGACGACCGGGCAATGGGAACAATTCACCTGTACCCAGCCCAAAGATAAAGTAACCAACCTGATCGAAATCATTGAAGAAGCAAAGAGTCAAATATGAAGACATTAGATTTGTTCAGCGAGGGAAACACAGGCGACGTGAAAGATTTGGCGCCGCTTGCCGAAAGAATGAGGCCGCAAAACATTCCCGAATATATCGGCCAACGGCATCTCATGGGAGAGGGCTGTCTGCTCAGACGCGCCATTGAAGAAGATAAACTTTTTTCTATGATTTTCTGGGGGCCTCCCGGTTCGGGAAAAACAACTCTGGCCAGAATTCTGGCTACTGAAACCAAATCGAAATTCGTCAGTTTTTCCGCCGTTCTTGCCGGCGTGAAAGAAATTCGTGCCGTAATTGACGAGGCGAAAGAATTACTCGAAAGAAAAAAGACAAAGATGATTCTCTTTGTTGATGAAATTCACCGTTTCAACAAAGCCCAGCAGGACGCTTTTTTGCCGCATGTGGAAAGCGGCTTAATTACGTTGATTGGCGCAACTACGGAAAATCCTTCTTTTGAAGTTATTGCGCCTCTTTTATCACGAACACGGGTTTTGGTTTTAAAACCGTTCTCTGAGGAAGACCTGCTGGCTATTATCGAAAGCGCCATGAAAGATAAACAAAAAGGATTCGGGCAAATTTCTATAAAAATTGATCCGGATGTTCTTCGTTATATTGTCAGTTTAGCTGACGGCGATGCCCGCTGTGCCCTGAACAATCTGGAAGCTATTGTATCTATGGTGCAAAACTTGCAGGAAGATAAAAGGTTTGTCTCTCTGAAATTCGCTCAGGAAGCCCTGCTTAAAAAAGCTCTTTTATATGATAAGGACGGCGAAGAACATTATAACTTAATTTCCGCTTTGCATAAGAGTTTGCGCGGCAGCGATCCCGACGCTGCCCTGTACTGGCTGGGACGGATGATTGCCGCCGGGGAAGATCCGCTTTATATTGCAAGGCGCATGGTTCGCTTCGCTTCGGAAGATATAGGCAATGCCGATCCGCAGGCTCTTATTATCGCTGTTGCCGCCCAACAGGCTTTTCACTTTATCGGCCTGCCTGAAGGAGAACTGGCCTTGGCTCAGGCGGCGGTTTATCTGGCAACGGCGCCCAAAAGCAATTCGCTTTATGTTGGTTATGGCAAAGTTAAAGAGACAATTAATACAAAAGGATACTTGCCCGTGCCGCTGCATATTCGCAACGCACCGACAAAATTAATGAAAGAACTTGATTACGGCAAAGATTACAAATACGCTCACGACTATGCTGATGCTTATGTGCCTCAAGAATATCTGCCGGAGGAAATTAAAGGACAGACATTTTATCAGCCTAAAGATACCGGTTTCGAAAAAACAATTAAGGAAAGATTAAATTTTTGGCGGCAGAAGAAGAAAGATGACGGAAATTAATCATGAATATTTCAAGTCTAGTGGTTGGGTTTTATATAGAATCCCACGTAGCTTACGCTCCTGGGATAGTTCGTCCAGCAAGTTTCAGCGCGCTTCGCTTCTTAAACTTGGGACTCACTAAAGGAAAGGGAGGCTTGGTTAGAGCCTCCCTGAAACATGAAGAGAGAAGGGGATTTTCCTTCTTGGTTATTTTGTTGTCGGCTAATCATACCCGTTATTTTTCAGTCGACAATTAACTTGCTCTTACTTAAAGCATTTATCGTACCATAAATGAAAAATTTATTTTAAACATTGGAAATAATTAGTAAATAATAAAAAATGGTTGATGTTCCAATAAATAATCTTTTTTATTAGCGGCAACAAATGTCGAAAAGAATCTTTTTGTATTTTTAAAAATACAAACAAATACAAGCACATATCTTTTTATTGCCCCATTTGTCACAACTTCGACAAAAATGTCGTCTTTTTAGGGATTATCCGTTGACTTTTCCCTCAAATAGCTTAAAATGACCGGCAAAATGAGATATTGGGTATAAAAATGCGTTTTTTCAGAAAAAAAGAATTAATGATTCGTCGCAAGGCTCACAACTACAACGATCCTTTTCTTCAACCTTTGGCCGTAGCCATTGTCAGCGCCATTCTAGTAGCCTTGATTTTGTTTACGGGATTTCTGGAAATCGGAAGAAGCGAAAAGAACCTAATAGCGTTTATGGAAGACCAGGCCTTGAGCACAATCGGCGTACTGCAGAGGTTAACCGAAGAAAATTTAAAAAGCATAATTGCCGTGCCTGAAAAAACAGGTTCAAAATTAAAAAATGTCAGTCAGGACGAAGCTTCGTATTCCAAGAAATGGGTGGTCGAAGCAATAACATCGTTGGCCTTAAATTTAGATGAACAATGGAAAAAAGGCAAGATAAGCAACGATTTTCTACAAAAATTCGCCTCGGATAATAATTTTATATATGTGGGTTTGTTAAACACTCAGGGAAACGCGGTTTACCAAAGCCGCCCTTTGCAAACGGACATACTGGAGGTAAAAGAACTGGTAAAAAATGGCAGAAAATTAACTACCCTGGAATTGATAGAAAAAATACGAGTAAAACAGGGAATAGGCTTCGTTGCTTTACGGCGCAAAGATAACAGCGGCACAGTGGTAATCAATCTGGATAAAGCCGGGCTAATTTACTGGAGCCTGAAAGTCGCCGGAGAAAAAGGAATGAATAAAATAGGCGAGGGCCACGGCATAATTTACATGCAGATTATCAATGATCAGAACAAACTTCTCAGCAGTGTCGGCGAGCCACCTCAGGGTTTAAACAATAACTATTTTAATTTTAAAGAAATTTTAGCCGGTAATTTAAAAATTGCCAGTATAAAAATCGATTACGCTGAACATAAAATTTTGGATCTGGCGGCGCCTTTATTTGTGGATAAAAAAATTGTCGGTGTCGTGAGAATTGGCCTCGATCGTAGATCAATGGATAAAAGCCTTGTCGAAAATCGCCAACACATCTTTGTTTTTATGTTTTTTATTGTCATAATTGCGTTACTTTCCATGTGGCTGCTTTATCATGACCAGAACCGCCACTTGGCCGGCGTTGTTGACATGGAACGACAGTTGGAAAAGGCGGAAAGACTTTCTTCACTCGGACAGTTGGCGGCTGGAGTGGCGCACGAAATCCGGAATCCTTTGAATGCTATCAGTATGGCGACGCAAAGATTGAAAAGAGATTTTGTTCCCTCTGATCCCCAAAAATCGGATGATTTTCAGAATCTTTCCGGAGTTATCAAAGACGAAATCAAACGTCTCGACGGAATAATTGAAGAATTTCTGACCTTTTCCAAAAGCCGCCGATTGGATTTTTGTAAATTTTCCATCACGGAGGTTTTACAAAAAATTGTCAATCTTATCCGGGAGGAAGCGTCAACCCGTGGAATTACTATTGAAACAACATGGCGGCACGCTCCGGCTTTGATTTCAATGGATGTGAATAAACTCCAGCAGGCGTTCCTCAACCTTATTAAAAATGCCATGGAATCCATAACAGAAGCGGAAGGTAAAGTTTTCGTCACGGTGGATAAGGAAGGGAAAAATTATATTGTTGTGAAAATTTCTGATACCGGATGCGGAATGACGGATGAAGAAATAAAAAGTATCTTTAACCCTGAATATACAACCAAAGAAAAAGGATTGGGACTGGGGCTATCTTTGGCCTTTGAAATCATACGCGGCCACGGAGGAGATATACGGGTGAACAGCAGGAAAGACAAGGGAACAACATTTGAAGTTATTTTACCCCGTGAAAGATTCAACGAAATATCCTGAAAAATAAGGAATAAAAATTCATGCAAAAACTGAGCATTCTTATTGTCGAAGATGGTCAATCCCAAAGAGAAATGCTGCGTGATTTTTTACGCTCCGAAGGCCATACCTTGACAGAAGCGGAGAATGGCGAAACAGCGATAAAAAAAGTTCTAAACGGTCATTTTGATTTGATTCTTCTGGATTACAAAATGCCCGGCATGGACGGCCTGGAAGTACTAAAAGAAATAAAACGCATTAATCCGGAAATAGATGTGGTTATCATTACCGCTTACGGAACAATAGAAACAGCGGTGGAAGCGTTAAAAGTGGGCGCGATTGATTACATCACCAAGCCGGTTGATTTAGATGAATTATTAATACTTGCTAATCGGGTAGCGTAACGAAGACAGTTAATTCAGGAAAACAGACTCTTAAAGGAAGATCTGAGCAAACATGGAGTAACCGCGGATAAAATTATTTACCAGAGCCAGCAAATGGCGCAACTGATTAATCTAGCGGGGCGTGTGGCCGCGAGCAAAGCATCCATTTTGATTCAGGGAGAAAGCGGAACAGGAAAAGAGTTGTTGGCTCGGCTGATTCACCAATTGAGCCCCCGGGCGCACAAATCAATAGTTGTCGTTAATTGTGGAGCGCTTCATGAAAATTTACTGGAGAGTGAATTATTCGGACACGAAAAAGGCGCTTTTACCGGAGCGGCCTCCCGCAGGATCGGCCGCTTTGAAGAAGCCGATGGAGGAACTCTTTTCCTTGATGAAATAGGAGAATTAAGTCCGACCATACAGGTTAAACTTCTACGTTTTTTGCAGGAACGTGAATTTCAACGTCTGGGCAGTAATGTTAATCTTCATGTTGACGTAAGGATTATAAGCGCGACAAACAGCGATTTGGAGACACAGGTTAAAGAAGGGTCTTTTCGCGAAGATCTTTTCTACAGGCTGAATGTTGTTACTATGGCGCTTCCGCCATTGAGAGAAAGAAAAGAAGATTTAAGTCTTTTAATTAATCATTTTATTGATAAATTCGCCGCTGAAAACGGAAAAATAATACAAGGATTGTCTTCTGAAGCGCGGGATTTGCTTCTGAAATACGATTATCCTGGGAACGTACGCGAACTGGTGAATATTCTGGAACGGGCGGTTGTTATCGCGCGAGAACAATATATTACCACAAATGATCTTCCGTTTAAGCCGGATTTACTTCCGGAGGATTCGGACAAAAAATCTTCCGGTGCTTTGCGGGAATCAGTGGATGAATTAGAAAAAAAATTAATTGTTGAGGCAATGGAAAAGACGCAGGAAAACCAGACAAAAGCAGCTGATATTTTAGGAATATCGGAACGAATGTTGAGATACAAACTCAAGAAATACGGCCTGAAGAGTTGAGCGGGCTGTTGACCGGAAGCGCATTCCCGTAAGGGAGGCGCAATAATGAATAATTATATTCCTTACCGGTAAAGCCTGAAAGGCTTTACAACACACTCATCTGCTGCGTTTCCCTCGCCCTTCGTCATTGCGGAGGATTCACATATACACCTCATTCCTCAGGGCTCGAGGGCCTTGCATCTGGACATTTTTGAACAGCCCCAAAATTTGAAGCGGCATTTGTAGTATTAGTAAGGACAGATGTAAATATTGTTATCTTAAAAAATGTAGATAAATTTATTATGAATGATGACTATTCAAAAATACTTTTTACTATAGCCGTTTTTATAGGATTGGGCATTATAGTTTGGATAATAGAAACTATTTCTAATTCAATAAAATATAAAAAATTAAAACCTCAATTTAATGAGTTAGAATCTTCCATAAAAAAACATAAAGCTAATGTCAGCCTTTGGAATGAAGACGTTCAAAGAGACAAGGAAGCAATTCAAATAATTACAAATCAGAGATCGATGTGTTTCCCTTGGTTAGCTGAGGCTTATGCAGATTATTTTTCACTCAAAGACTTAAGAAAAGAAGAATATCTAAAGCATAAAAGCCATCCAGCCTACACAGCAGCAGAAACTGTCAAAGTGATTAGAAACGAAAAAAAAATATTAGTACAACAGAAAAAAATAATTGAGTATAAAATTAATTATTATGAAAAATTATTCCCTTGGTTAATCGATCTCATCGCAGAAGATGAAAATGAAGAGATTCCTGTAAAAATAGACACTACGAATCAAGATGAAGAAGAAGATGAAGAAGATAGTGTCAAGAACTGGTTAACACAAGAAGAATATAGAGCTCTCCCGACTATAGAAAGAAATCAAAAAGCACTAGATAGATATTTGGAAAGCAGAAACAAATCGAAATGGTCTCTAGGAAGAGATTATGAAATGTATATCGGATATCTATATGAACAAAATGGATATTCAGTTGAATACAAAGGTATTATTGATGGTTTCGATGATTTAGGAAGAGATATCATTGCTAAAAACGATAAGGAAACGTGTATCATACAGTGTAAGTATTGGGCTCAATATAAAGAACTGCATGAAAAACATATTTTCCAATTATTTGGTACAACAATGGAATATTGGATTAGAAATTTCGGAAGTTGTGAAAGCCAAAATAAATTTAATGAGTTTACGAAATATTTAAATGAAAAAAAACTTAGGCCTATATTTGTTTGCTCCACAAAACTTTCTGATAGAGCAAAAGAAATGGCAGATGTGCTAAATGTGAAAATAGTTGAAAACTATCCGCTTGGTAATTTCCCTAGAATAAAATGCAACACTAATTACAATGAATTTCGAGAAAAAACAAAAATCTACCATCTACCAATGGATCAACAATATGATAGGACTATTGTTACGAAAAACAAGGGTGAATTTTATGCCTTCACTGTCAAAGAAGCTGAAGATGCGGGTTTTAGAAGAGCTTTCAGGCACAATTATAAAGATAAATTAAAATGATTTTTAAAAGCTTAATGTAATTCACCTGACTGTTATTCCTATATATTCCATAGTTGACGGCTGTCTTATAGTTACTATTTTCCCATGCTTAACCACCAATTCTAATAATTGCCGACAATTGAATATAATAGGTGAAAAAGATTGGTATATATCAACGGAATGAACCATAAAAAAGCCGCCTTTCAGGGCGGCTTTTTTATGGTCGGTTGAATTGAATCATTAACAGGTGGAACTTTTTTTCATTGCCGTCAGAGACAGGAAATGTTTCCTCTCTTCTTCGATTATCTTCTCGATTACGTCATGCTGAGCGGCGGGAACCAGTTTCTTGATTTCATGATAATAAAGGATGGAATCCAGTTCTCTCTGAATAGCAAAATCCAAAGCAGACACTGTATCCTTAATTTTAGCCAATTGCTTATCCATGATTTCTTTGGTAAAAATCAAATTGTTATCCACATAGGAACGTAAATAAGCGCCGAATTCTCCCTCATAACTTTCGGGCGGATTATTTTTCTCCATATTCGCGAAAAGCTTTTCAAAAGTTTTTTTATGTTCAACTTCCGCCTGCGCGAGCTGGGCAAAAAGTTTTTTCGCTTCTTCCTGTTTGGCAATTTGTTCGGCAAATTTATAAAAATTGACGCCATTTTCTTCAATCCTTATAGCAACTTCGACTATATCACTCGCTGCAAAAACACTCATTTTAAACGCCTCCTGTTCTTAAATAATGTCACGGTCCACGGGTTTTCAACCCTTGCTAATGCAGGATTGTTCGACTTGCAAATTTTAATGCGTTTTACTTTTAAAATTTGAGTCTCATCAATAAATTGAACATATTTTTTTATCTAATGCAATAAATTTAACACTGCTAAATCCACTTCTTTTTTTGAAATAATGAGAGTATTTTTTGATTTTTCCGCGTATTTGCCTCATGGAGAAGAAGCTTTATTTTTTACC
>JAPLJP010000014.1 GCA_026388535.1 Deltaproteobacteria bacterium
AGATCTGGCATGATAGATATTCCACGACTGCCATCTCCCCTTGTAATAAGTTTTCCTGCGTGGCACGTATCTGCAAGGAGAATTACGTTTTTTGATTTTTTTTCTTCCAATGCCCGTCGAACGTAATCCATACGGTAGCCAGTTACAGGGGTAGAAACATCTGTGTCATAGCATGCAAAATAAACCTTTTCGGGGTCTTCGGGATCGGGGTATCCGTGACCTGCCCAAAATAGTACTATTTGGTCATTTGGTCCTGCTTTTGTTAACCAAGATTCCAAAGCAATCATAATATTTCTTTGTGTAGCAGTTTCGTTAAGTAATAATTTTATATGACTTTCACTCCAACCAAGATTATGGAGTGTACGAGCAAATGCTTTTGCATCGTCATCAGCAAAAATAAGATTGGGTAGCCCGTTAACAGTAGAGTACTTATATTTAGAAATGCCTATAACTACCGCCCAGGATGAACCGTCGCTTCTACTATCAATTTTTCCTACCTTTCCATTTTGACCATATTGTTGTTCATTTTGCACATCCTTTTGTGGAGCTGCTTTATTTTGCGCGTGATAAAATTCTGGCAAGTAAATACTTGCTGAAACACCGCCAGAATTATCCCAAAAACCAATAGCAGCGCAATTGGGACGAAATGACAACTCCCCTGAAGAGGTGGCTTCCAATATAAGATAACTTCCTACAAGGAATTCTTTCCCATTACCAATCTTACCGAGTAATGACATAGCGCCATATTCGGAATTGTAACGGATTTCTCCGGCAGACCCGATATAACCATCAGGACCACAATCAGATGCAAAACCTTTATTCCAAAGTCCATTTGCTCTTATGATAACTTTTTGTCCTTCTTGAAGCGAGATTCCTGAACCTTGCCAACCATTTTTGGCACTTACAGTCATTTCATTTGCAAGGCTGTAACTTGAATCGACAGGTGGAATCGTCTGGTTTCTTATGATTGGATGTGCGCAACCAGTTAACAGGCATAAGAAAAATATAAATATGATGCATGATCTTTTCATAAATCAGCCTCCATTGTAATTATATAGTTTATACCGAACGAGTCTGTAGAAAAAGTCCTTTTGCAGGGTTGTAGTATCCTGATCAAATCGGATTTTTTCAGGTTTTTAATTTAACTGGGCCGGTTTTTGTTCCAGCCAAGTATTATTTCTGTTCCTTCAATCTACGAAGCTGTCGTTTGGCGTTGCCTTGTTCAGCTTCCTCCTGTGGTATCCGGGCATCTCTCCCATAGTTGCACATCAGGCAAATCCCAACCCATATCGGTGTACCTTCTTTAAATTGTGCACAATACAGAAAAGATTCCACTGTGTATTGACTTTGGTCTTGCCCCGTAGCGTGAAACGGTCGAGTCCGAGAGCCGACGTGATATGGGAAAACGGCGGCTCGCTTATTGCCAGCCGCATGCCATATAGAACCCTGCCGACGGTGGAGTCGATTTTGCGCTTCATCCGATCGGTAAATGTATGACCTTTCCCCAACCGGCCTGCAAAGTAAGCTACCTGGCGAATGTCCGTCCGATCAGGATTCCGCAAACATTGGGTACGAAGCTCGCAGGGAACACAGGCTGACTGAGGTCCTTTAAATCGGTGGGCGCGATCATTGGCGCCGCTGCGGTACAATCGCTTGCCGGCAGGACACACGCAATATCGCATATCTTTGTCAAAGATGAAGTCGTCTGTCCTAAATAGTTTGGGACGTCCCTTAGCCCATTCTTTCCTGGCTTCTTCCTTATAGCGCTCATAATCGGCAAACCGGGGATCGCGCTTTCTAAAACGATTATCCGCTACATAGGCGTCTATCCCCTCAACAGCCAGCATCTCCATGTTCTTCTCCGTATGGAATCCACTGTCTGCCGTTAATTTTACTTTTTCAAATACATCTTCTTCTTTGCCTATAGCCTGAAAATTCTCACGAACTCCTTCAATCATCGGTCCTAATAAATCATGCTCCTGCGGCGCTCCAAACGCCTCCGCATTAACAATAACCTGACGCTTGCCATCCACTTGCCGTCACGCCGTCATATCCCTGGATAACGCCCCGAGAGGTCTTTATCTTAGCCGATTCATTGTCCGTGATGTTGCTCTTTATTGGCTTTCCCGTCTTGCCTGGTTTGTCGTCGTTGTGGTTCAGCCACTCTCGTATCTTCGATACACGTTTGACAAGGGTCTCTACGAACTTCTCTTCGCTTTCCTTTACTTTAGATTCCGTCAGACTCTGATCCTGTTGCTGATGCTGCCTCAGAATGTTTTCAATGGCTCTCTCCATCTTCGCTGCCTTCTTCTCAAAGTCCGCTCGCGTCCCACTCCATTCCTTCGACGCATTCGAAGGCAGCTTGCATCCATCGATGGCGAACATCTCCTTGCCGATCAAACCCAGGTCGTCGCATACCAATAAGACATCTCGAAATAAGTGTATGACCTCCTTATCCATCTTTGCAACAAAATCGGCAATGGTGGTGAAGTGTGGCCTCGTATCGGCACTCAAAGCCATGAAAATAATGTTCTCCTCACACGCCTGGGCAATCCTTCTGCTGGAAACGATTCCCCGGGAGTACGCAAAAAGAACAATCTTCAGCAAAATGCGCGGGTCATAGGCGGGTGCACCGGTTTCTTCGTTCTTATAGCGTTCGTCAAAAAAGGTAAGATCAAGCTCGTGGTCGATGAGATGATTCAGGGAGTATTCAAAGGTGCCCGGGAGGATTTGTTTCTCGAAATGAACGGGGATAAATTTACCTTGTCCGTATGAATAGGGTTTGTAACGTGCCATGCAACACCTCGGTGAATGGTTAAGCGGTTACCAACGCCAATGTTGTCGCAACATTACAATAAAATGCCCCTATTTACAATCATTTTACCTTCTTTATTACCCTTTTCCTACAGGCTCAACGAAAAAATCAGCCGGAGCGTAGCGATCGGCTGGATTGATCTTGTTAGCCCTCCTTGTTAACTCCTCGCAAGAATCCATCCCACAATTCTTCAAGTTTTTCATTATATGCTGATTGAAGCACAGTGGAAAAACATTCACCACTTTCGACGGACAAGAGAAGCTTTTGAAATCCAAGCTCGTTTATTGCCGCCAAATAACTTATAAACATCATGCTTTGGCGATAAAACATATGCGGTTCAAGACC
>JAPLJP010000157.1 GCA_026388535.1 Deltaproteobacteria bacterium
GCTTTGGATGAGCCATTGGTTAAACCATATGCTAAACCGGAAGATGCAGGGCGTTTTTCCCAGCATAGTGTTGACGTCTTAAACCTGGAGGAAAATAGTTTTCAATCCTTATCGGTGGAAGAGGCGCTTAATGATGATTTAGTAGCACGCTTAGATATTATTGGCTCTCACGACATTGATGCCAGTGAGCGAATGAAAGCTTTAGGTAAACAAAAGGAAGTGTGGATACTAACCTTTGATGAGCTGCTTTCGAAGACGGAATTTACGGAACTGATGACCATAATGCTTAAACGATTAGAAAAGATATATAATTATCCCGTGGATATTGAATTTACAGCAAACTTCAACGCTGATGGAAAAATGCAAATCAATCTTCTGCAATGCCGGCCCTTTCAGACGAAAGGCCTCTCCAGCCGTGTGGAAATTCCTGAGAAGATTAAAAAGAATAAGATATTGCTGAAACAGGAAGGCAACTTTATGGGAGGCAGCGTTTACGAGAATATTGCGCGAATCATTTATATTGATCCCAAAGGGTACTTCAAACTCCCGCTTTCTGAAAAATACAATATTGCCCGATTGGTAGGCAAAATTAATAAGACGATAAATAATAGGGTTGATATGCCGACGATCCTTTTCGGACCCGGCCGCTGGGGGACAACAACGCCGGCAATGGGTATACCAGTTACTTTTTCCGAGATAAATAATATCGCGGCTATCGCGGAAATAGCATACAAGGAAGGAAGTTTGATACCAGATCTATCTTTCGGCACTCATTTTTTTCAGGATATGGTGGAGATGAATATTTTTTATATGGCTATATATCCGGATAATGAAAAAGTGATTTTCAATACAAGATGGATGCAGGAAATGCCGAATTTACTGGAAGATATTGTGCCGGAGGATCGCAAGTATGCTGATGTTGTTCACGTCCATGATGTTAGAGAAAAAAAATTAATATTGCTTTCCGATATTGTGGCGCAGGAAATGGTCTGCTTCTTCGAATAATCGCTCTTTAATGAGCCTTGATTTTTACCCTAAAGGGTACTGCGCCGAAACGTAGTGCAGCGGAAAATCTTAGAGCGAATTATCCCGCCATCTTCAGGTGGCAGGGACAAACTTCACTTCGTTCGTTTTACCACGGCGCTACGCCTGGTATAGTTTCCAATAGCCAAAGGCTCTTGTATAATTCGACTTGCAAATTTCACGAAACTGCGTTTGTGAAATTTGCGTCTCATTACGTCCAGCAAATTTCAGTACGCTACGCTTCTGAAACTTGGGACTCACTATCAGAGAGTCTCATTAGTATCTTTACCCTTTTTACGGAAAAGCTTTGGATTGATTCCCAGCTTGGTAATTTTATACTGAATGATTCGTTTGGTAGTTCCCAGCATTTTCGCTGCTTTGGTTTGATTTCCACCTGTAGCCTCAAGAGTATCAATAATCAAAGATCTTTCCTGAGCTTCCACAACAGAAGACAGTTTGCCGTGTTCCTTCTTTTCCGCTTTAGTTTCGTTTACGTGTAAAGAGGGCGGAAGATGGGCAACATCTATTGTATCGGTCTTAGATAACAATACAGCCCTTTCAATGCAATTTTCCAGTTCACGCACATTACCCGGCCATTTATGAGACAAAAATACTTCTATCGCAGGAGTAGAAATTTTTTTAATATTTTTTCCCATTTCCTTGCCGTATTTCAAAATAAAATGATCCGCCAGAAGGATAATATCGCTGCCTCTTTCGCGAAGCGAAGGTAAATATATGGGAAAAACATTCAAACGATAAAACAAATCGGCGCGAAAACGTTCCCCTATAATATCCTGCTCTAAATCTCTGTTTGTTGCCGCGATAATTCGCACATTAACATTAACAACCCTGGAAGAACCCAGCGGTTGAAACCTCTTTTCCTGCAAAACCCGCAAAAGCTTTACCTGGGCGGCAGCGGAAAGCTCTCCAACTTCATCCAGAAAAATCGTACCTCCGTTGGCTTCTTCAAAACGCCCCCTGCGCTGCTGCAGCGCCCCTGTAAAAGCTCCTCTTTCATGACCGAAAAGCTCGCTTTCAATCAACGTATCGGGAATAGCCGCGCAATTAACCTGCACCATCGGTCCTTTGTGCCTGGGTGAATTCATATGGATTGCTCTGGCAATTAACTCCTTGCCTGTGCCTGTTTCACCGGTTATTAAAACTGTTGTATTGGAATCAGCTACTTGGGCGACTAAACCGAATACTTCCTGCATGGGCTTGGAATGGCCGATAATATCTACCGAAGGAGCCCGCGAACTGCCGACAATTTTTTTAAGTCTTTTGTTTTCTTCTTCTAAAGCTCTAATATGTACGAATTTAGCCATTAATTCCGCTACCGCGGAAAGCATCGCCAATTCTTTATCCAGACTTTCCACTTCGCGCGCGACTTTATCGGCGGATAAAACGCCGACAACATGATCATCATACATGATGGGGACACAAAGAAAAGCCAGTTCCGACCTGTTTAAATGACGCCGTGCTCCTGTCCTGTCTAGAAAATGAGCGGCATGACCCAGATTAGCCACAGCCATTGGACGCCCCGTCTGGGCTACTTCGCCGGTAATACCTTCTCCGGGTTTGTATGTCACATCCATTCCTTCGATATTTACATCATGGGCGATATCCAGCCAAACCTCATTTTTATCGCGGTCAAAGAGGGATATCATTCCTCTCTGCATACCCAGACGAGAACTCATTTCCTGCAGGACCTGCTCCAACTCATCACGCAAATCCGTAGGTTGGGCTAAAATTTTAGCTATCGCATGTAAAGCGGCAAGTTCTTCATAACTATGAATGCTCAATTTTCGCTCTTTCTCTAAAAAATACTTTTTTGTACTTTTGTTCATATTAGGTTAAACTAACCTTGAAAGTATTTTGTAACAAAATTGTTCCAATAGCAACAATTTTTTAGCTTCTCTTAATAATTTTGCAAATAGTAAGCCAATTATTAGTATTTTTTGATAATTTTGCTCAAAATGGCCAATTCGCAAACTATCTAAAGTTCAATTATGTTTTTACAAAAATCAGATAAACAAAAGTTAGTTGAAAAATTTTGGCAATCGCAATAGAGGTAATTTATAAAAACGAGGAGTACCTATGATTTCTAAAAGAGCGTCCCAATTCACATCGTTTATTGTAATGGATGTGATGGCGAAAGCTGAAGAGCTGGAGCGTAAAGGTGAAAAAGTAATCCACATGGAAGTAGGCGAGCCTGATTTCCCCACGCCGAAAGTTATAACGCGGGCGGCAATCGACGCTCTACGCAATAACAAAACCCGATACACCCACGCGCTGGGACTGCTGGAATTGAGGCAGGTCATATGCGATTTTTATTTTAAGGAATATGGCGTCAATATCAAGCCAGATCAGGTGCTGGTTTCCACCGGCACGTCTCCCGCTCTGCTTTTCGCGATGCTCGCGATTTTAGATCACGGCGACGAAGTAATCATCTCCAATCCGCGCTACCCTTGTTACCAAAACTTTGTTCTCGCGGCAGGCGGTAAGGTTAAAGAGGTTAAAACTTACCCGGAAGAAGGATTTCAGTACCGCTCGAAGGATATAAAAAAGAAGCTGACACCACGGACAAAGGCGATTCTGATTAATTCTCCTTCCAATCCCACCGGCATTGTAATGAGCAAAGATCAATTGCAGAATATCGCGCAATTCGACAAGCAGTATATTATCTCAGATGAGATTTATCACGGTCTTGTCTATAAAAACCGCGCTCACTCTATTTTGGAATTCACAGACAAGGCTTTTGTAATCAATGGTTTTTCCAAATTATACGCGATGACCGGCTGGCGTCTGGGCTACTGCATCTTTCCCAAAAAGTTTTCGAAAGTCATGCAACGCATTCATCAGAATTTTATGATTTCCGCCAACGGCTTTATTCAATGGGCAGGCATTGCCGCCCTCACCAAAGCGCAAAAAGATGTGGCTAAAATGATAAGAATTTATGATGAACGCCGCAAATACATGCTGGCGCGTTTGACGGACATGGGTTTTGTCATCCATGTCGAGCCGACCGGCGCGTTTTATGTGTTTGCCGACGCAAGGCATTTTTGCAAGAATTCTTACAAAGAAGCGTTTCGTATTATTGAAGAGGTAAAGGTCGGCGTCACACCAGGCATTGATTTCGGCAGCGGCGGCGAAGGATTTTTGCGTTTCTCATACGCCAATTCTCTGGAGAATATCAAAGAAGGTTTAAATCGTCTGGAGCGTTATCTCGGCAAACACAAGTAGTGAATAATAATTTAACAGAAAAAATTTAAAAAATGAGGTTTACTTTTGGGTGCCACGAAAAGATAACTTGTTTATAAACCAAGGAACAGCATCCCTATTCCGCACAGAAAAATTGTCCCGCCGGCCAGAGCATGATTATATTTCTCCATGGCTTTCATCGGGACGAGTTTGATACCGTACGATGTGATAAGCACAAGAGAAAGCATAGTGAAAATTGTAACCGCGCTGAAAATAATTGTAACCAATATAAGATCATTATAATTATTTCTTGCCGCGGGATACATTACCAGCGGTATCAAGGGTTCGCAGGGACCGAAGACAAAAATTGTAAAAAGAATCCATGGCGTCAGATTTTGTTTAGCTCCGTTTTCATGGATATGAAGATGTTCCTCATGATGAGTATGCTCATGAACATGTTTATCGCCTGTGCTGTGAAAATGAATATGCTGATGAGGCTTATTACGAAGCGAATGTCTTATTCCCCAAATGAGATATACCAAACCAAAGGCTGTAAATATCCATGAAATGATGTTGCCCCTCACTCCTTCGATAAATTCGAGCTTGCCGACAGCAATTCCTAAAGCAATTCCTATAAATCCAAGTATAACAGAACTGCCCACATGACCGATGCCGCACAAAACGGTAAACCACGCGGTTTTTGAAAGCGGCCATCTTTTTGCTTTGGAAATTACTATAAAGGGCAGGTAATGATCAGGTCCGGCAAGAGTATGAATGAACGCGATAGAAATAGTTGCGATCAGTAAAAGAGATAATTCCTGTGTCATATAAAAATTCCTTATCACCTATTGTTATAAAAAATTATAAAGACTCTTGTTGTTAATACAGCCTTTTATTACCAAATCCGTATCAATATAATTCAAAAAAATCAATATTCGTCATAGCTGCATAGCTTGTATAATGTTGTTTACGGTTTTATATGCCCCTGCCGTGTCGGGAAAATCAAGGAAAGACTTGCCGTGAAAATCAAATTCTCTTATTAGGTCATCTTCCGGCAGCCAGCCCAAAATATTGATGGACACATTTTTTCCAATATTCTGCACTTCCCGTTCATCTCTGACTCGATTCAATATCATACCCATATTTTTGTAATTTACGGCTTTATTGTCATTGGCGAGATGTTTGATAGTATTGGCAACATTTACACCTTTGGCAGATGTGTCTGACACCATGATCAAATAATCTACGGTTTTCATCACTCTTCTGTTGATTTGTTCAACCCCCGCTTCCCCGTCAATGAGAACTACGTCAAAATTTTTGGCCAAATCCTGGATGATATCTTTCAAAAGAGAGTTGACTTTGCAAAAACAGCCTTCGGATTCAGGCCGTCCTATCGCCAAAAAACCAACATTATCGAACTCTGTCAAGGCATCAAAGAGTTCGTAATCAAGCATATTCAGGGTAGCGGTTTTATCCTGGCTTTGTCCTTTCTTGATGGAGTTTATTAAATCATTCCTGATATCATCCACAGTTTTCTTAATCTGTATCCCCAGTGCGGTGCAAAGTCCTATGGCGGGATCAGCATCAATAGCCAGAATTTTGAGATCTTTCCTCTTGGCAAGGTTCTTCACCATAAGAGCGGATACCGATGTCTTTCCCACACCGCCTTTTCCGCACAAAGCAATTGTCTTTGTTTTTTTATCCATTTGAATTCACCCTTTTTCCATCCCTTGATTTTCTCATGCCTTTGAGCTCGCCGACTTCATCACAAACATCATTATACTCGCACTCGTCACAATCGGGATCTATTTCATTTAACATCTTATCCATGGCATTGATAGTCCGGCTCACATTTTTTGTTATCTCTTTGAGCTCACTAACATCTTCGGTGCTTGATGTCACAAAAATAAATTCCACGGCATGAATATAATCCTTCTTTAAGTATTCATTCCTCAGTGAACTGCCCAGCACTTCAAAAGAAAAACCGCTTTGCACAGCTTCTTTACTGATACGGCTCCATTCCCTTTGATACTGTGACACCGCCCTGATCATATACCCTTTGATATCGAGAGAATATCTTACGGTCTCCATTTCTTTGTAGCGATCATATGTGTTGTCCTCATTAAAGCCGCTGACCCCGACAAGGACAACTTTTCCGAAAGGCAGGCTTTTCCCTCCGCTTGATTGTATGTCCGGACCTATAAGTGTAATCTTGCCGTCACAAACCAGATCCAGATTTTCCGTCCAGATAAGTGAGGCGGCAGAATCACTCTGAGGGTTTCCCAGTTCCATGGCCATTTCATCTGATAAGACCACGTTTCTGCCTTCTCCCTTAGGCCAGTTCTCTCCGCGTGCCGCAGCAACCATGGATATAGAATTTCTTTTCCCTGTATAAGTTCTAATCTCGCTGAAGGTGCGTTCGAAAAGCTCCATAGAAACTATTCCTTAATTTTTTAAACGTTCGGCGGCGAAAATAGCAGCGCCAAGAGCGCCGTTAATCTGAGGATCCCTTTCCATTTTTTTGATCGTTCTTCCCAACGCATCCTGAAGCGCCACAAACATACCCTCGTTTTTAGCAACGCCGCCGGTCATGGTTATTTCTTCCTCAAGTTCGATTCCTTTTGCCAATGCGGAGACCCTGTGCGCCAGGGCCTTGTGCAGACCGCTGACGATATCGGCCAGATTTATTCCCTCGTTGATGGAAGAGACTATCTCCGTTTCCGCAAAGATTACACACTGATTGGAAATATTGATAGGGTTATTTGAGGAAAGGGAAACCGCCCCCATATCCGTGAGATCTATGTTCAGAGCGTCGGCCATTACTTCCAGAAATCTTCCTGTGCCGGAAGCGCATTTATCATTATATACATACCTGGTCACATTACCCTTATCATCAAGACGGATCGCTTTTGCATCCTGCCCGCCTATATCAATGACCATTCTTACCGTCGGCCTCTGCCACTGCGCGCCCTTGCCGTGACACGCGATTTCCGATTCCACAGTATTAGCAAAAGGGATACTGTTTCTGCCGTAACCGGTTCCGACGCAGTAGGAAATTTCCTCCATTACCAAACCCGCTTGTTCCAGAGCGCATTTCATTACCGCTTCGGCGGATTCTTCCGGTTTTGATTTTGCCCGGATCACCTGAGCGGCTAATATCTCGTTCCCTCTCATAATGACTGCTTTCGCGGTCAAAGAACCGACATCACATCCTGCCACTATCATGACTTCTTTCCTCCTTCCGCCTTCTCTTTGGCGATGACGGCCGCGCCTATCGCTCCGACGATTTGAGGATCATACTTAAGTTTCTTAATTTTTATCCCCAGAACCTTTTCCAGATCTGAGACAACGCCTTTGTTTTTTGCAACTCCGCCGGACATACAGATATCCTTTTCGGCACTCACATGGTTGGCTAAAATTCCGACCCGGATTGCCATTGCCCGATTGATGGCGGCGGCAATATCCGCGATTGGCTTTTGAGAATTGAGATGATGGATGACCTCAGCCTGCACCCAGACAGTGCATGTTGATGACAAAGACAGAGGATCTTTGGCGCGTTCAGATATTGTTCCCAGTTCGTCCAAACTGATTCCCAGCAACTTTGCCATCACCTCTAAAAATCTTCCCGTACCGGCGGCGCATTTATCGTTGGTGGAAAATTTCAGTACATTGCCTTCTTTATCCAATCTTATAGCTTTACAATCCTGACCGCCGATATCGATAACGGTTCGCACCGAAGGCATGATCCACTGCGCGCCCTTGCCGTGACAGGCGATTTCCGACATAGCCAGATTCACAAAAGGAATCTTGCTCCTGCCGTATCCGGTACCTACACAGTAAGAGATATCCTCCATCTTCAAGCCGGCCTTTTCCAAAGCAAGGTTCATTACCTCCGCCGCAGATTCTTCCGGCTTAGCCATAGCTTTGATGACTGAATAGCTGAGTATTCCACCGCCATTCATTATGACCGCCTTCGCGGTAAGAGAACCGACATCACATCCTGCCACAATCATTGTTTTATCCCCCTAACATGTAAAAACTCAGATATTTTGTCGCTTATGGATTCCCATGACTGCACCCGGTCATCAAACCCATCTCCGTATAAAAC
Organism: Deltaproteobacteria bacterium; assembly: GCA_026388535.1. Taxonomy (GTDB): domain Bacteria; phylum Desulfobacterota; class Syntrophia; order Syntrophales; family Smithellaceae; genus Smithella. The sequence goes on from JAPLJP010000157.1 coordinate 8,333, forward strand.
AATGGTCGGATAACCGGCGCGCTCCAGATCCTTGACCAGGAGTTTTACCATCCCCCAGGTATTCCTGCATCCGATGGTTCCCATATAGGCTATGAAATCAGGTTTCATAAGGGCCGCACAACCTAAAACATCATCGCGCCACATGTGCGGTGCGTCATAAGGACCTCGAATTTGCTTGACCATGGGCATCCTTGAATTCTGGGCAGCCATGGAATCGATCATGGCGTCGAGACTGCTGTCGTCAAGGACATACCCTTCCGCCTCTCTTCCCCTGGCATAGGGCATTTCCCTTTGCCAAAAGCCGAAAAGGAGAGAACCCAGGTGGCTGATGTCTTTACTGTCAAGAAAACTCCACATTCTGGCATCGCCGGTATAATGATCGATATAACAGAACATACCCCGCACCGTTTCCTTGCCGGAGGTTGTGCCGGCAATACCCTTTTGGACGTTCTCTTTAGCTTTTTTCACCATCGCCTCTAGAAGCTCTGTGTACTGAGGCAAACCGGACAACATGAACTTGCCTCCGTAAAGCATCAAGTCGTACACGGCTGGTATCGGCGAAGGGAAAAGTCGTAACATTTCGAAGATTTCACAGGCAAGCTCATCCTGTTTTCTTGTTTCTTTTATAACCTCATGCAGCCTGTACATATCCAGCTTTCTGCCAGTCTGCTTCTCCAAAAATGATATCAATCCCCTGAAATCATCACGGTGATATTTTTCCGCCCGGTCGTCGGTCAGTGTCTGGGGATAGTTGAGCTGGTAAAAGGGCAAATCTAGATACGCCGCCGCAAAAGCAAAAGAATTGGCATTTGTATCACAGACGCCGGGAGAATCGCAGATGATAAAATCCGGTTTTACACCAAGGCCCGAAAGGTAAGCGCCTAGAGCGCCTCGCTGAGCGGAGCAGGAAGTTTCCGTAAATCCTACCTCGCAGCAGTAATCCAGAAATTCCGCCGTACCGCGCTTCAGGACTATGGTTCCCAAAACACTCCAAACCTCAAGCGCTATCGGTTGAACGTCAAATGCATAAAGAAGCGGCATGGCCAGACAGAAGGTGTTCATGGAAACCTTCTGTCCCCTTTCTTTGGCCGTGACGCAGTTTTCCATATACTGGGCAAGCAACTTTAAAAAGAGGAGTCCCGGTTCACCTTGCTTGACAAAGGTATCCAGAACATCCCTATAGTGGTGTACATAAGGCAGAAGGGTTTCATATTCCTTTCTGGAACCATCATGGGTTTTTGCCGCGCTATTCAAAATGGTCCAGAGGTTCCAATCGTAATGATACTCCATCGTTTCTTTTCTCATGATCATCCTCCTTGTGAAGAAACCGTAATAGCCGGTATCATGTGATATTAAGAACGCCCGTTATTTAAATTGAGAGCCCATTGCCACCCCTTTATGGCTGACAAGCGAAACTTTCTAAGCCACGATCTTCCTTACGGCTAAAAACTCTCCAATCTTATCCGCCACGGTCTCCCAGGACTGCACCCTATCGTCAAAACTGTCCGCGTAAAGGTAAAGTGAGGGAATACCTTTTTTCTCGAGGTCACGTACAAAGGGTTTAACCATTCCCCATGTGTTGCGACAACCCATGGTTCCCATATAAACGACAAAGTCGGGTTTCATGAGGTTAACGGCACCCAGCGTGTCGTCAAGCCACATTCCGGGTGCGTCATAGGGCCCCCTGATTTGCTTGACCATCGGCATTCTGGACATCTGGTCGGCTAATGAATCAATCATTCCATCAAGACTGCTGTCATCAAAGGAATATCCTTCCTCCTGCTTTCCCGCGGCATGGGGATTGTTCTTCTGCCAGAAATTGAACAGGATAGATCCCATATGGGAGATATCTCTTTTATCCAGGAAGTCCCAAAATCTTCCATCGGATGTGTAATGGTCGATATAGCAGAATAGTCCCCTGGCCTTTTCCTTGCCGGAGGTTGTCCCGGCGATGCCCAGCTTGGCGGTTTCCTTTACCTTCCTGACCATAGATTCAAGAAGTTGTGTGTATTCCCTGGTGCCGTTCATCATAAACCTGCCTCCGTAGAACATTACGTCGTATATGGGAGGCATGGGGCAGGGCCGCAGTCGCTGCAAGTCCAGCAGTTCACAGGTTATCTCGTCCTGTCGCTTGGATTCCTTTATCACTTCGCGGAGCCTGTCCATGTTGATCTTGTTTCCCGTTTGTTCTTCCATAAAGGCTATCAGTCCCCGGAAATCAGCACGGTGATATTCTGTTGCCTGCTCATCGGTCAGGGTGTAGGGATAGTTGAGTTGGTAGAAGGGTATGTCGAGATAGGCGGCGGCAAAGGAAAAGGAATTAGCGTTGGTGTCACAGATACCCGGTGAGTCGTAAACAACGAAATCGAGATTTGTCGCCAGGCCGGCTAAGTAAGCGCCCAAAGATCCCCTCTGCGATGAGCAGGATGTTTCCGTAAATCCCAGTTCACAGCAGTAGTCCAGAAATTCAGCGGTACCTCTTTTTAAGACCATCGTGCTCATGACGCTCCAAGGTTCGAGCGTAACAGGCTGGACATTGAAGGCATACATAATAGGGGTGGCAAGGCAGAAGGTCACACCGGCTGTCTTCCTGCCCTCTTTGTGGGCACTGACGCAATCATTGGTGTATTTGGCGAGTAGCTTCAAGAACAGGACTCCCGGTTCTCCCTGTCGCACAAAGGCATCCAGAACATCCCGAAAATGGGGGATGTAGGTAAGCAAGGTTTCGTACTCCTTGCGGGATCCATCCGCCGTCTTGGATGCATTTTCCAGGATGGTCCACATATTCCAATCGAAATTGTATTCTTTGGTTTCTCTTTTCATTAAGCAACCTCTTAAGCATTCATGCTAAGGACAGCGCCTTCTTTTATCCTCTGGATGTAAAGCCTGGCCCTTTCCTTAAGGATGTTTACGTCAACTTTTTTCTCTATATCCTTTAAGGCAGGCAGGGCCGCTTCGCGAAACAAGGTCAGGGCGTCAATCGCACGCTGCCTTTCCGCCAGCACACGCGAAGAATCAATAGCAATGTTCTTTATTACTTCGATGGCGATTTTATCTTGTTCCATAATACAGCCCTCCTTATAGTCTTTAGGATATTCTTTCCAAAAATGCGTCAATCCGCATCTTCACACGGCCCGACTCGACTAGCGGACCATATTCCCTTTCCATCCTCATGCAGGGGATACCTTCCTTTTCCAGGTCTCTTTCAAAGATGCCGTTTTCCGAACCGTGGAGATCGCAAAAACGAATGTTCTGCAAAATAACACCATCCACCTTAGCTTCCTTTGCCCGGTCCATGATGTACTTCAGTCTTTCTTTGTAGTAGCCGAACATGCGCGGACAATAGGCATGATTGAGATAACGCTTGGTCAGAGCAAACAATGGGTCTCCATCTTCCTCTACCAGATCGCTGTATGATCTGGAACCGAAGCACATAGTGTCGGCAACAATGACCGCCCCGCAATCCTCGATGACCTTCATGAATTCCAGGTCATCATTTGCGGATCCCACCAGCATCAGGCGTTTTCTGTCTTTGATGGTTTCCTTCTTGGCTTCCAACTGAGATAAGGTTTTACGAAGCATTTGGTTGTATTCATCGCGTGGCATGGCCGCGCTGGCCATGATAATGGCAAGGGCGTCTTCACCAGTGATGATGGCACCGTCCTTGATTCGCAATTTATCAAGTTTTATAAGCAGTTTCCTGCTTTCATTATAAACACTGATGGCTCCTTTTAAGGTTTGATCCGTAATAGTTACGCCAAAGTGTTCTTCAAGTTTCTTCTTCAGTTTTTTTGCTTCTTCATAAGACCACTTCAGACTGTAGTCCGTTACTTTATGGGGAACGCCGAAGTAGTGAAAAAATCCCGGCAAAATTCCTTTGTAATCATCCGCCGCTTTTCGCCAGCATTCATCGAGCCTTCTCATGGAATCGCATCCCGGCACAATGATTGAGCCGTCAAGAAAATTAAATTTACCCTCTCCGGCAAGCTGCAGGAGGCATTTGGGAAAGCTGCAGATCACTGGTCCGAAATAGGTATCCGCTATGGAAGAAGAAGTCGTGCCTGTTCCTCTCATGCGATAAGGAAGAATATCGGCGGCGTAAATGATTTCATCGGGTACAAAGGTACAGGGGTAACCGACCACGCGCTTGCCGCTTTTCTTCCACTTTTTCACATAGGAATTCTCTGCTGTATTGACAATTTCTTTCCAGGCATTAATCATTTTGCACCTCCGTCCGCCAGTATTACAGATCTAAGATTCTGGATTGCCGTTTTTGCTTCATCGCTTTGATTGGCATTAACCATTTCACAAAATCCATTTATCAGGGAAGGCATTACTGCCGGCGCAAGCGTCTTAAAGGAATCGACAATCTCCGGGACAAGCCACCGGGCGGTTTTCTCCAATTCATCTTCATCCACGGAATCGGCAAAACCGCGAATGAGAGTCGTAAAGAGTTCCGGTTTGGCATCATGAATGTTGTTTATTATTCTGAGGGCGGCATTGAAATTATCTGCCATTTGCTGTGTGTCTAAATCAGATATTCCTTTGGCGGCCGCTTCGATAAATTTTTCCTGATCAGCATCTTCATAAAGGCGCATCTTGATAGCTTTAGTCCTGATCTTGGGATTCTCCAGAGCGGAATAGGCCGATAGAGAAGCAAAGAGAAGTTTTTCGTTTTCCGCCATGGTTTCGGAAAGGGATTTGGCGATTGTTTCACCGTCTTCGGCCAGGGCGATGCGCGCCTTGGTAAAGACCACAGGATCTATCTGAGAGGCGGCATCTTTCAGGAAGTTGGTCAGGTAGATTTCAAAAAGCGACTTGCCGCCCTTGGCCAGCAGCAAACTTCCCGTATGTAGCCGGCGAATAAGTTCGGCAAGATCATTGGTCAGTTTGCCGATTTCCTTGCCGTTTAATTCCCGGATGATTGAAAGAAGAATATCGGCCGTCAGATCAGGGCCGAGAGTCTTCAGCAGTGAAGCTACTATAATGGAAATACTCTTAACGGAGATATTCCCGGCGGAAACCATCGTGGCGAGCAGACTGCCGACCTTCGCCGGATACGCCCAGGTGCAGTCAATTACAACTTCAATGTTCTGCAGAATATGCTCTTCAGATCTATCCACCATTTCCTTGATTTCACCAAAATCAGTGTTGACTATGAAATCGTTAATGGCGGTCTGCCGGGGGTCATCAATAACCTTGAGCCCCTGTTTGAACTCTTCGTTTGTTTCCCGGGCAAAGGCGGTTATAAATTTCCCCAAATCGCTGGCGATTATTCTTTCGGTTCCTTCTTCTACCGGCAGAACTTTATTGACTATATCCTCAACGGTTGAGGACATCCGAGCTTTGAGTTTGCTATCGCCCGACCAGTCTTTCAGCGCCTCATGAACGATGGACGTTACCAATTTTTTTGCCATGGGAGTTTTTGCGACTTTCAACACGACACTAGCTATCAGGTCGGCGGCATTATCCGGTTGAACCGGCTTTTCAACATATTTCATGGAACATACCTCCATTTATAATTAAACGATAACTCCATCTGATAGATTTAGTAACTATCCTTTGGGCTACTTTCTTCGTTTCATTCTTTTCTTGAGGAGCTGCCACGTCCAGGAAATCAAATGAAACTTCTGATCGAGAAAAGCGTTAACAATAGTGTGAGTTGCGTCACGGAACTCAGCGCCATCGATATTTTCGATCACGTCAGAAACAAATTTACTAACCAAACGTGGGTCATTTTTATTGACTTCGTTGACAAAGTGGGCCGCCAAATTGATCCCCTTACCGATTAGAGGCGGGGCATCATCGGTGACCGCTTCAGCGAGGACATCTCTTAATTCGGGAGAAACTTCCCAAAGGTTTTTGATCAATGTGGTATAGGCCTCAGCCAGGGCTTTAAATTCGTCAGTGTCAATATCTTTCAGAATACTGGCGAAATATTCCTTGATCAGCTCCGGCGAGAGCTTTTCGTTAACCTGATTTCCCACTTCAGCCAGAGCGCCGACACAGGAGTTGACTACAGGAGGAATTGAGCCAAGTACCGATAAAATGATTTCCGGGTCCTGCCAGATGAGAGCGTTGATAAGCGGATGGGATTTGTCGGGTTTTCTGCTTTTTAAGGAACTACGTATTATATCTTTGACGAAGGGCGTGCCTAATACCTCTTTCAGCACTCCTCCCTCGGCGGGCATCACGGCGCTATTTTCCATGTTCTTCTCCCTCCGTAGTATTATTGGTGACACTTTGTTCCTGATACGTCTCTTCAGCCACTGTCCATAATTCAGTTGCCAGCACTTTTCCGTTGCGGACTATACTTTCCAGTGTGTTTTTATCGAGCGATATGAAGATAGACTTCATAAAATCGTGAAGCAGCTGAGGTGAAAATTTTTCGTTAAGCTGAATGAGCATCTCATCTATGCATTGAGCTAAGGAATTGACGATTGAGGGAACTGCGCCTAGCACTCCCAGAAAAAACTCCGGGTCCTGCCACATCATGGTCCTGACCAGTCTTCGGCTGGATTCCGGATCGATGTTTTGCAGAAGCGTCCTGACACCTTCTTTGAAGCCCGGCTTTTTGAGCAGTTCCTTAAGCACGCGATCGGTTAAGTCAATTACTCCCTTATTGGCTTCTTCCATGATTTATTCTCCTATAGTGTCTTACAATTAAAGAAATACCGGGCCGCTTCCATCTGACAAAGCTGCTTGCCGCCCATCCATAATTGAATGATTTTGATATCGCGCCAATGTTTTTCAATATCCCATTCACGGTCGGCGCCGTAAGAACCTAAGACATCCATGGCCTTTCCGAAAATATCCACCGCTCTGTCGGAAACGAAGTCTTTAAGGTTACGGAGCTTCCCAATCACTTCTTCCGAGTAGATTGGGTGACCGTAGGGCTTGTTGCGCCGGTCGCCTATTCTTGCTCCTTCATAGGCCAGGATTCTGCAAATATCGATGTCGCCGGCAATTCGGCCGATAATACCGGCGACGGCATCGTTCTCTTTCAGGGGCTTATTATTGTATGTTCTCGTTGAGACAAAGTCATAAAGGACTTCGTAAAGGTTGAGCATGGCTCCGCACAAAAATCCCATGCTTCCCACCAATCCCCAGGGAATTATCTCCTTGAATACCTGGGCGTCCATTCCCGGTCCGTGAGCGCGGTACCAGCTGGGAACCCTTACGTCCTCAAACCAGATATCGCCGTTTTTATCGGCGGCCATACCGGCTTTCTCGTAAGGGCCCCCCTGGGTTACGCCTTTGGCATTGGCGGGAACAAATATTAGTGCGAAGTCATTGGGATCATTTGAGCCCAGTTTCGTCGTGCAGGGTACGCCGAAGAGACTGCAAACGCCGCCTGTATTGGTAGGCCAGAGCTTATGGCCGTTTAAAACCCATTCATCACCATCCAGGCGGGCGGTGGTGCGAATGGTTTTGCCCCCAAGGATTTCAATGTTTTCTATATCGGCTCCGCCTTGGGGTTCCGTCATGGCGTTAGCCGCAAAAACCGCCTTGTCGGTGTTGCAGAACATGGGGGCAAATTCTTTAGCCAGTCGCCAGTTGACATGAGGGTCAACAAGGATAGCCGTAAGCGGCCAGTAGGTAACCATAAACGCCACCGCCATGGCCGTGTCCGCCCGCCCGACTTCTTCCGCCAAGGTACAAGCAACGGTAAATGCGTAATCGGAGTGTCCGATGCCCCAGCCGCCAAGCTCTTCCGGGAATAGAGCCTTTTGTATTCCTACTCCTTTATTTCCCATAAGCTTGTCAAAGGCCGGTTCAATCAAGTGATGGGTTTTCCAGTCTTCATCGTATTTGCGTCTGAAGGGCATCACTTCCTTGGCGGCCCAGCTTCTGAGGACACTGCGAAAGTGTTTGTCCATAGGTGATATATATTCTTCCGGTTTTGAGAATTCATCGAAACTTTTCATTATTTATCTCCTTTTCATACCGAATTAGCTGCCAGACATTCGGAAGTTTCTTGATCTGGCATAATACCAAGTAAGCTTTCAAAAATTGAAAGCAACTTGTTATTAGATTTCTTTGCAGTCATAGAAAAACCGCGCCGTATCCATCTTTACCGGCGCCTCGGCACCGACTCCGCAGAGGTAAGACTGTATTGTCTTGACATCGCGCCAGTGTTTTTCCACATGCCACTCCTTGGAGTAGCCGGCGGATCCCATGAGTTCCATCCCCCTGTTGATTGCCCTGATGGCACTCTGCTGTACCCGAGAGCCGATGATCTGTGAAATGGTGTAGACTCTCTGAGAGCCGCTGTGTCCCCAATCTTCCGGCTTGGACATTATATGGGCAAGGTCATAAAGGAGTATTCTCGCGGTGAAAACCTCATCGGCGACGTCGGCCAAAACGGCGGCGCAAAGAGGATTTTCCTTCATCATGTATCCGCCCTTGATTGTTCTGGTCTCCGACCAATCACTTATCATTTCGAAGAAGTTCATGGCCGCGCCGACGCTTACCCCGCCGAGCAAAAGATTCAGCCAGGTATAGATTTCCTCGACGACGCCATCGCGGGCGATCACGTAGGACTTGGGAATTTTTACATTGTTGAAACTTACGTCGGCGTTGGCACTGGCACTGGCATTTAATCCGGTCTCCAGAAGAGTTTTGCCGCGCACGACATTTACATCGTTGCCGGGAACAAGGGCGATACAGGGTCTGCCCAGTTTGTCGGCGCAGACGACACAAAAGAGATCGGCCACGGCGCCGCTGTTGATTGGCCGAAGGTCATTTCCGTTAACAGAATAACCTTCGCCATCCGGCTCAATCCTCGCTTTAATCGACCGGCCCAGAAATAAGGGTGTTTCCTGCCAGACGTTTCCTGCGCCGGGAAGGATAAGGGATGCAGTCTTTAATTCATCGGCGCAATAGATTGGAGCCAGAACGTCGCACAAGACCTTGTCCAGATTGGGCGCCATACTGATCGCGGCAAAGACTACACACTTTATTGCGGAGACAACGCCGATAGCGGCATCCGCGCGCCCGATTTCGGTGAGAACTGAGACTATGCCCGGCGTGCTCGCGGGGTTATTCCAGCCAAATCCGCCGTGTTCTTCGGGCAGGGTAAGCCTCTGCAGGCCGATGGTGAGATTGAGTGATTTCCTCTTTTCGATAAAGAGCTTTTCGTAATTTTCCCGGTACTCCTGGCGCTGGGAGATAATCTCCTTGTCGGCCCATTGCCGTACCAGATGAATTACACGTTTCGACTCCTCATCCACCAACTCTTTCGGATAAACAAATAACTCGTCCAGGGTCTTATTCATGGCTCCTCCTTCTCCCGGTTATTGTTTTTGTTGTGCTCTTCAAGGCTCAAGCTTTTCGTTTAGCTTTAACCTTCTTTGGTTTAGTTTCAGCTTTTTTCATCCTGGTACTTTTAATTTTCTTCGCCATTGTCGCTTTTTCGGTAACTAACGAATTCATCAGAAAAGTGCGGGTTACTTTCTTGAAATTTTGCGCCGCTTTTTCCATATCTTCGGGCGCGTCCACGATCGGGGGTCTGAATATTGTGTCGAGAAAATCTATTTGTTTGTTGTATTCGCCGTCGCCGTCGAATGCCAGTGAATGGAAAGAAAGTCCGATAAAATATATGAATATGGAACGGGCAAATTGCCGCGAGATGTTAAGCCTCTCGGACATGCCGGCTGTATAGCGTTCAGAGAAAAACGAATAGACCGCCTTCCACTGCTCGATATCCGTATTCCTGTACATGTCAATTGCCAGAAGCACGATGTTCTCATAAAGCTCGCTTTTTTCCTTCCAGAAATCCACAATCATATCGAAGCGATCTTTGATACTTTCTATAGAACTAGTCCGTTGGATATATTCTTCCACGTTTTTATCGCCGATCCAGGCAATCATCTCGGCGAGCATGTTTTCCTTGGAGGGAAAATAATGGTAGAGCGTTCCGGTGGATACGCCGATTTCAGCGGCAATTTCCTTCATGTTTATATTGTGATAGCCCTTGCGGCTGAATAAATATAAACTCTTTTCCAACAGCTTTTGCCGGTATTCATTACGATTAACAATCTTAGGCATAGGCAATACCTCTTTTAAAATTAAAATTTATACTGATTGGAAAAAGTTTAGATTGGCAATGGAAACAAAAGGCTTTGGCGACAGAATCAACGATGCGCGCATTGTTATTTGGATTTAAAGAATTCAATAAATAGAACCCCTCTAATCTGCTCCGGGTATAAGTCCCAGCAGTTTGATGCGACGTTGTTTACTGTTCTTCACGACTATGTTTTATATTGAATGTGCGTTATAAAAAACATACAAACTATTTTGTGTCAAGAGGTATTTTAAATTTATTTTTTAGCAGGTTTTCTAATCAGGCAAAAACAATTTTTTAAAAATAACCGCCTGTTCAAAGCAAAACATTAACCAAGCCTGCCGACGCGGCGGCTAAGGATTTTTGCGTTTTTCTTACGCCAACTCTCTGGAAAATATTAAAGAAGGCTTGAACCGGCCGGAGCGCTATCTTGCCAAACATGCTTGAGCATTCTTCGGTAAATTATGGATTGTAGCGTTTTACTGTCGAACTTTGCCGCTGATTTCGAGTATTCGCACACGAAGCACTAAAGTCTTTTTTAGAACATCTTCCGGAAAATCCCATGTGCCATTTCCGTACTGACGCATAATCCATTCCAGCGCTTCTTTTTTAGCTTCCAAATTATCTATTATTTCCGCAGTGCCTGATCCAATGACGCTCTCGTATTTCGCTCCCCATTTGCAAGCCTGCTGTGCCGTTACAATTTCATGGAGGATATCAAATTCGAAACCTACGCGATTATTCCTTTTGATAATATCAATTTTTCTTCCTTCCAACGCGGTATGAAAATAAAGAAAGCGGCCATCGTAACCGAAATTAAGAGGAACAACATAAGGCTGGCCATCGTCACACATCGCGAGACGACAAACCCGGCAACGTTTAATGATGCCGTCAATATCCTTTCTGTCTTTTATTTCTCTGTCGTTACGACGCATTCTTCATTTTCTCCGTTCAAAGCAATCTGTTGCTCGGCAATTATTTGATGCCAATAGCCTTAAAGAAAGTATAACAGAAGACTCCGTCCACCTCGGCGGCTCGATATAAATCCCGGATGCCTTGGTCAAAAACGTTTTCTTCGATTATTCCCGAATTAATTGCCTGTTCTCGTACGCCTTCTATCATTGCCGTAAATGTCTTCTTCGTGAATCCTTCGACCAGTTCAGGCTTGCTGGAATCAACGTAAACCATTCGGGGAGATACGCTAACAGATTTGAAGCCTGCGCTTAACAATAAAGGATAAAGCTCTCTTCCTGTCATGGCGTTGCCGCCAGCCTGTCGTTGAAGTTCAACCAGACACTGAATCGCTTTGTATGCCGCCTCGCTTTTCGGATAAAAATATACCGAGCCATGGTCCCCCTCGATGACTGTGATCGTACCGCCTTCTCTCAAATAATTTTTCAATTCATTCAGCGCCTTGACCGGCTGGGAGAGATGTTCCAGAACGAAACAAACGAAAATATGATCGAAGGAGTTTTCCACATAGGGCAAATTGAAAATATCCGCCTGTTCAAAGTAAACATTAGTCAAGCCTGCCGCTGCTGCTTTTTTTCTGGCTTCAACAAGAGAGGCCTCAGAAATATCGACAGAAGTAATCAAGGCGTTCGGGCTGTTTTTCGCAAGGGTGATAGTTTGCGCGCCAACGCCGCAACCAGCTTCCAGGACATGGCTTCCCTCCGGATACTTAGTGTCGGAGTGCAGTAATTCCTCCAAAGTAGATGCCTGATCTTGCAACCTAATGTTTTCCCGATGATCGTAACCGTGAACGTATGCTTTTTTCATTCTTTCTCACTAATTCCATCAAACCGGAATCGTACTTCTTTGTAGTTATCAGCGATATATTTCAGCAACCCCCAGATAAAAATAATAACGCCCGCCATCTCCAGGCTTTCTTCGATAGTCTCAATCATTATGAATGTCAAAGGTCTACTCTCCTGTATCTCCTCAACACAGTAACCCCCTATAAGTTCGAAACCGATGCTTCCTCCAAGATATATGCTTGCGGCCACTAAGAAAATGAACCTCGTTTTAGAAGGAAGACGCAGCCAGAATCTCAGGAAGAACAGCGCGAGAACGAGTACAAGCGCGATGCCGGGAATGACCCAGGCGAAATGAAAGAATCCGAGATTGCCGCCGCCCAACAGCCCGCGTATCGGCTCAACCAGCCTCTCATGAAGGGCGAAAAGATCATCAACTGTCATAAATACAAATCCTAATGAAAGGATCGCCCAATATGAGACGCCGGAAGCATTTCGTTTTCTTTCCAGCACAGCGATGACCGCAAGAAGCAGAGCCGCGAAGGTCAGCAGAAACGCAGAGAAAAGGGTCGGCATATTATGCTCGCAACCAACATTGAAGAGTTTGACGAGCCAGTGATCCACGCTGCATCCTGTAAAATATACTGTCAACTGCCCTGCTACACTGATAAGAACCAGAAGTGACGCCACTGCCCACAATATACGAACAACCAAAGACGGTCTCAATGATATTTGATTGGATATCATTTATATGATTTTCTCCTGTGTTATTGTCAGGCGTAACAATTAATATATGAACTTCGTTTATTATTTTGCTCAAAAATGTAAGGCAACACTATTCATTAGTCAAGCTGATTATCGCGCAAAATCAAGTTCATTGCGGGATTGACAAACAGGATTATCAATTGTATTAACTGACGCCGGAAATACTTTTAAAGATATTTTTTATGCCCGTTTATCTACAAATACTTATACTGGTTGTCGCCTTTATCGCTTTTGTCTTTCTAGCCCTGTATGCCGGAGGCATTGGTGTGCGGCGGATGTGCTTCAAAATTATCGCCGAAATGGAAGAAGCCAAAGCCTTCAAAGAATCCAAAGCAGTTAAGCTTCAGGATGAAAGGAAAAATTTCTTTCGCGTGGGCATTGGGGGCAATCTCCGCCCCAAAGCGCTAAACCTTCTGATTGCCGATGGTCTGGTAATCAAAACAAACAATGGTAAATATTATCTGGACAAAGAAAAACTCGCCCAGGCAAAAGCTCAAATAGGTTCTAAAACTAATTTTTAGAATTTATAATAAAATAAGTTACCGGAACCTTAAATTAAATGAATTCTTAAATACACGAAGTCCGCTGATGCCGGCAAACCACAACATTTTAAATCCCAATATATCTAACTTGGCAATACGGCCTTCAATCGGATTGGTATAATTATCTATTAACCTTAAAATCGGATCATAAACAGAATCCTGTATTTTCAGAGTAACCTTTGCAGTGTAAGCTTCGTGAATGGTCTCTTTATATTTAAACATCCAGACTGGATTATAAGCAAAAAATTGTCCCATGCCGCCGATATTAAAATTTTTCACTCCCGCTATCGGCTCTGGATTGGTTTCCTTGGCGATACGCTCCGCCTCCATCGAAACGACGGTGGTATTACGCCGCGTCAGGCTTGCCTTTATCTTTTTGCCATCATCTTCAAAAGGAATGACTGCCAATTTTTTGGGATATCCCAAAAGCTCTCTACCATAAATAAGCGCGGTGTCATCATCCACCGACATCCAGGGGCAGTGGACACCTTTTCCGAACAGCCCGCGAACATGAAATAATATTGCCGACTCATTGTAGGCTCCGGTGAAGGCTGTCTTGGGATATTGCGCGACAAAAAATGTCGCTTTGTATGGCTTGGTCAGCCACAGCGACCATGGGAGAATCCGCCTTGCTTCGTCTCGATTTAACGGAACATCAGCCATAATAAAAGTGGCGTTTTCCCACAGCTTCATCTTTAACTTTACGTTTGAATATAACAATGTGCGAAAAAGACTTCTGAATGTAGGATTTTTTTCATTAAGCGGAAATGGAACTTCAGTTGGTATGTTGTTTGTATTCATAAACGTCTCCTTGTTATCTAAATTATAAATATTATTTGGACAAAAAACTCGCCCAGGCAAAAGCTCAATTAGATTCTAAAAATACAAAATGAACAATGTTTCGTGTTTGTTCAACACAAAGGTAAGCGGGAGATTTCTTTTTTGGCGATCCGCTGCACCGCCTTGAAGTACGTTTTACTCGATTTTGTCATGCTTTTCCAAGTTATGTTTCCCGCACAATAGCTGAACGTTATCGGCTGTAGCTGAGGAGCCACCTTTGGACCAAGGGATAACATGGTCAAAATGCAGGTCCTCCGTTGATTCGCACTTCGTGCACTTCCCGCAATCTCTCTTCCACACCTCCAACTTGACTGAAGTGGGAATTACTCTACGCATCTTGGAATGCTCGGGTACTGGTATAGATAAGTCTTCCTCTCCTTCAACGGCGGTTAGCTTGAACTTAAAAACGAACCGTCCATTGCTTTGCTCTCTCCAAGAGTCGATCAGATGGAACACCCCGTTGTATGACCAAATACCTTGCTTGATCTTTTCGTAGACTCGTATTCTTTCTGGAGGTTTCTGGCCTGCTCTGAATTGTTGCGCTGCACGGTGAAATTTGCCATTTTCAGTGAGGCTTCCAGAAGGCGATACTTCGGGTTGATCAATGGTTTTTGGGCTTTGGTTGTGAGGTGAACGAGGGGTGTCGTGTCCTTCGTAAACAATGGTCGATCCATCATCCTCGAACCGATCCGCGTAAGGTGCGCCGGGGCTTACGGACATGAGAATGACCGAATGATTTCTTGCGAGACCAAAGTTCATACCGCGCTGAAGGCTGACACCTTCTCGCCTGCACATTTCTATATAAGGTATGATCTCATTTTCCATGTTCTATTCTCGTCTGACGCTGCGGCCCATTAGTTCCTGCTTTTTCATCATAATCAACACAGCCGAAATAGCGCCTTCGGTCATGCCGATAATGCGTTCCATCTGGCCGAGAGTTTGCGGCGCAATTTTGGTGAGTTTTGCTTTTAATTCGTTGGAGAGGCCGGGGACGGAGTTATAATCAAAATCCGGCGGTATTTTCTTTTTTTCCTGGTCTTTTAATTTTTTCACGGCATCGAACTGTCGCTTGATGTAGCCTTCGTATTTGGTTTCAATTTCTATCTGCTGTTTGACGAAGGAATCGCCTTCGTGCTCCCAACCGGGAAAACCAGCCAGCTTGTCATAGGAGATTTCATGACGTTTGAGCAGACCGTGTAATGTGCTGTGGTTATTCAAAGGCGGCGAAGGGAGCGCTGCCAGCTTATCGTTTATTTCCGGTGTGGGGTTAATTGATGATGCTTTCAGATGCGCAATGCCCCGCTCGATGCGTTCTATTTTATCCTGAAGCTCCAGATAATGCGCGCGGTCAATCAGCCCCAGCTCACAGCCCTTGCCCATCAAGCGGATGACGGCATTGTCTTCCCGCAGAATCAGGCGGTATTCGGCGCGCGAGGTAAACATACGGTAGGGTTCATCCACCCCTCGGGTGACGAGGTCATCGATCATCACCGCCATGTAGGCTTCGGAA
>JAPLJP010000049.1 GCA_026388535.1 Deltaproteobacteria bacterium
TGGGCTTTATCAATAATATCGTTGATACGTAGCATTAAGTTTCCAGTTAGCAACTATGGTATATTGGATTTAATCCCCTGGCTGGGAATTCCCCTGTTCCAGCCGGGGGGAATAATACGCCATAACCAGCGGGATGTAGCGTTATAATAGGGATCCTCCTGCAGGAGAATCCACTTCTTGCGATATCATTTGTTGGACTTGTTGTACTACGTCCTGTAGAGGGTATAATGAATTTTCACCGGTCTTTCTAATTTTCAGTTCAACATTTCCCTGCGCAAGATTTTTCTGTCCAACAATGATTCTTAGCGGAATCCCGATCAAGTCGGCGTCCTTAAATTTCACTCCGGCCCTTTCATCACGATCATCGAAAATAACCTCGATGCCCTTGGTAAGCATAGAATTATATAGATTTTCCGCGGTATCCATGACATCTTTCTCATTAACATTTACCGGAGTTATAATAACATGATATGGAGCCAAAGCCATCGGCCAGACAATTCCGTTTTCATCGTGATTTTGTTCAATTCCGGCGGCAACCGTTCTCCCGATTCCAATTCCATAACAGCCCATTATCATGATTTTTTCCTGACCGTCTTTATCAAGATAAACCGCTTTCATCGCTTTGCTGTACTTTGTTCCCAGTTTAAAAACATGGCCTACTTCAATACCCCGCGCAATCTTAATGTCACCGCCACAGCGGGGGCATTTGTCCTGATCAGTGATAACGCGAAAATCAGCAAAGGCCTCAATTTTAAAGTCCCTGCCGATATTCACATTTTTGAAATGGTAATCTTCTTTATTGGCGCCGGTGACAAAATTGATCATGTCAATTACTGAATAATCTATAAGCACGGGTATATTAATATTTACCGGTCCTGCAAAACCACGCGGAGCGCCTGTTGTCTTCATAATTATTTCATCAGAGGCGAGTTCCAGTTCAGTCGCGCCTAAATAATTCTTCACTTTTATCTCGTTTACCTCCTGATCGACGCGAATAAGCACAGCGTATGGTTTGCCATCAACAATGAAAATCAATGTTTTTACGATATCCTGAGGATAAACATTTAAAAAAGCTCTAACCTCTTCAATTGTGCGCACATTCGGCGTATGAATTTCTTCCAAAGGAAGCCAATCATCTTCATATATTATTTTTTTCTCCGGACACTCTACTTCAGCCTTTTCCAGATTTGCAGCGTATGAACATTTTTCGCAAAATACCATAGCATCTTCGCCTGATGCAGCCATGACCATAAACTCATGCGAATATTTGCCGCCGATACTTCCGGAATCAGCTTCCACAGGACGGAATTTCAAGCCGCAACGACGGAAAATATTATTATAGGCGGTAAACATTTTTTCATAACTTTTTTCCGCGCCCGCCTCATCAACATCAAAACTGTAAGCATCTTTCATTCCGAATTCGCGGCAACGCATAACACCGAATCGCGGACGAACTTCATCGCGGAATTTTGTCTGAATTTGATAAAGGTTGCGGGGTAACTGACGATAAGTTTTTATATCGTTGCGCACCATAGATGTGATTACTTCTTCATGGGTCGGTCCCAGACAGTACTCATGGTCATGGCGATCGCGAAGTCTCAAAAGTTCCTTTCCATAATGCACCCAGCGTCCTGATTCCTGCCAGAGCTCCGCGGGCTGGACCATTGGCAGATGAACTTCCTGCGCGCCGGCTTTATTCATTTCCTCCCTGATAATTTGTTCCAGTTTGCGAATAACCCGGTACCCCATAGGCAGATATGAATATATCCCGCTGGTCAATTTTCTGATCATGCCGGCTCTAATCATCAGCTGGTGACTTATTACCTCAGCATCGGAAGGAACTTCCCTCCCTGTAGGCAAGAACATTTCTGAATAACGCATTAAACTCTCTTCCTTTCGTCAATCATTAAATTTATCTCTTCGCACAATACTTTCACGAACTCTTTTTCTTTAACTTTTTTATAGGCTTTTCCCTTTTTAAAAAGAGTACCCTGCCCTCTTCCTCCGGCAATTCCTATATCCGCATCCGCGGCTTCACCAGGCCCATTGACCACACAGCCCATTAAGGCTACTTTTAAATATTCTTTTCTACCGGCAAGAGCTTTTTCAATTTTATTTGTTAAACTTAAAAGATCAATTTCACAACGTCCGCAAGTCGGACAGGAAATTATTTCCGGACCAACTTTTCTGATTTTTAACGCGCGTAATATTCCAAAGGCCACGGAAATCTCAAGAAGTGGATTGCCTGTAACGGACACTCTGATTGTATCGCCAATGCCTTCATAAAGAAGAGTCCCTATCCCCAAAGCAGATTTTATCGTGGCATTAACCAATGAGCCGGCTTCAGTAACTCCCAGATGCAACGGATAATCGGTTTTTGCCGCAATCGCGCGATAAGCCTCAATCATAGTGGGAACATCCGATGATTTTAGCGACAATTTTATCTTGCCAAAACCCTGATCTTCAAAATATTCAATGTTCTGGAAGGCGCTTTCCGCAAGAGCATCAGCCGTCGCGCCTCCATATTTTAACAACAAATCTTTTTGCAGTGAACCTGAATTAACACCTATACGAATAACTGTTTCCCGTTCTTTGGCTACCTTGATAATATCGCCAATTTTATCTCTAGTGATATTTCCGGGATTAATCCTGATTCCGGCCACGCCTTGTTTTATGGCATCTATGGCCAAACGATAATCAAAATGAACATCGGCAATTAAAGGTAATTTTATTTTCTTTTTAATGGCCGGAATAGCCGCCACAGCTTCTTTATCAGGCAGGGCGACGCGGATAACTTCGCAGCCGGCTTTTTCGAGAGCTTTTATCTGAGCGACAGTGGCTTTGACATCGCGTGTATCCGTATTGGTCATTGATTGCACAACTATGGGAGCGTCTCCGCCTATTGACACGCCATCAAGATTGATTTTCTTTGTTTTTCTTCTCTTGATTAAGGGTAAATGTTCCACACAAGCCAGCTTTATAATGAATGAATTTATTTAATTAGTTTTATAACATGTGAATTAATCTTCGGCAATGAGTAATTTATCCTGTAAACAGTCATTGCAGACTTTTCATTATAAAATAATTTTTCTGCTTGGAATTAAAAACAGATGAAATTTATTGTGAAACTCCAATTCTGAAAGCAAATAACCTAAATACCCTGAAGGGCACCATGGGGTCACTATAGGCGTAGCGGAACTGGTAAGTTGTAATGAGACTCAAACTTTAAAAGCGAAGCGCATTAAAGTTTGTTAGCCAAATTATCCAATAGCCAAAGGCTATTGGGAACAATCCCGCGAAGCGGAGGGTGCAATACCCCGCAGCTTGCATCGGGCTCATACCCGTGATTTACCCTGCCAACAATGCAGACACAACTGGTCAGCCGGAAGACCTATCGCCGAGATCATATCTTCGATGGCCAAATATTTCAGTGAGGTAACGTTTAAATCTTTGCAAATCCAATCAACCATTTGCGTGTATTTAACCGAATTTGTATCCAGATATTCGGATGGATTTTCTATTTCCTTTCCTTCCAGTGCGCGAATGGCTTTCCTGCCGGCCAGTTCTCCCGTCGTTCTTGTGGAAGACGCGTAAATACAGGGAAACATCAGGGGCGGACAAGCGGGACGAACATGAATTTCCTTAGCTCCGTTGTCCCATAATTTCTTTATCGTTAAGTTTTTCAACTGTGTTCCACGAACGATGGAATCATCGCAAATAATTATGCGATTGCCTTTGATGACCTCACGAACCGCGCAGAGTTTCATTGTGGCGACAAGGTCTCTTATTTCCTGTGTAGGCGGCGTATAGCTGCGGCCATAACCGGGAGTGTATTTAACCAGTGCCCGGCGATAGGGAATTCCTGATTCCATCGCGTAACCGATAGCATGGCCGACGCCGGAATCAGGAATACCGGAAACGAAATCGGCCTTAACATTATCGCGTTTGGCCAAGTAACTGCCGCATCTTTCCCTTGTTCCTTCCACACTGATACCTTCGTAGGCGGATGATGGATAGCCAGTATATATCCACAAAAATGAACAAATTTTCTTTTCCGCGCCTGCGGGCTTCATTGATTTTACGCCCTCCGGATTCAGCAATACAATTTCTCCCGGACCTATGAATTGCAACAACTCATAGCCGAGATTTTCAAACGAGCTTGCTTCCGTAGCAACGACATAAGATTTTTTCCCCTGATTTTTGTTTTTGCCAATAGCCAAAGGAAATCGGCCAAATTTGTCCCGGGCAGCGTATATACCTTCCGCTGTTAACACCAGCGCGCAAATAGATCCCTCAATAGCACCGCGCATGGAGGCAATTCCTTCCACAATATTATCCCCGCGGTTAATCAGACAGGCGACAATTTCAGCGTTATTCACGCCGCCATCGGCCATTTCTCCAAAGGAAACTCCCTCGTTAAGAAGTTCACTTACCAATTTATTTTTATTACTTATCAGGCCGGATGCCGCAACAGCGTAAACGCCAAATTTCGAACGAAAAACCAACGGCTGGGGCGTTTCATCATCAATCGCGCCTATACCGAAACAGCCTTCCATTTTTTTATAGTCATCTATGAATCTGGATTTGAATTGAACCTGTGACACGCTATGGACAGTTTTGTAAAATCCCTTTGCTCCCAAAACAGCCATGCCACCGTTTTCCGTCCCCAAATGAGAATGGTAATCCGTTCCGTAAAAAAGCGTTTTGGCACAATTTTCCGACGATACAACTCCAAAAATGCCGCCCATTTATTCTCTCTCCTGTTATTCTAACCCCGCTAAAGGGGATAAGCCCCGCTATGCGGGATAAGTATGTTAATGAATTTGCTTTCTTGAAGAAAGCAAATTCTAATCGACTAATTCGTTAACGAAATTATTTTCTGCTAAAAAACGCAGAAAACCACGACTATGAACCCCAAAGTAAGCGCTGGAAACAGATCCCGCAGCAAGCTGCGGTGTATTAAACCCTCCGCTTCGCGGGATTGTTCCCAATAGCCTTTGGCTATTGGATAATTTGGCTAACAAACTTTAATGCGCTTCGCTTTTAAAGTTTTAGTCTCATTACAACTTACCAGTTCCGCTACGCCTATAGCGACCCCATGGTGCCCTTCAGGGTATTTCGGTTATTCGCTTTCGGAATTGGAGTTTCAACAATAATTTCTAACTTACTAATTTGGAAATAGCATCCTTAATTCGTTTTATGCCTTCCTCAATATTTTTTAAGGAAGTGGCGTAAGATAATCGTATATGGCTGTCGCTGCCAAACGCCGCGCCGGGAACTGCAGCCACGTTGGCTTCATCAAGCAGGTAATCAATTAATTCCGGTGAACTGGTTATTTTCTTCCCCTTGTAAGAACGCCCGTAAATACCGGACACATTAGGAAAGACATAAAAGGCTCCTTCGGGAGAAAAGCATTTTACACCGGGAATTTGATTGAGGGCGTCAACAATAAAATCTCTTCGTTTTTGGAATTCGCTCACCATTTTATCAACAACACCCTGTTCCCCGGAAATCGCTTCCACTGCCGCTTTTTGTGAAATGGAAGTGGGATTGGATGTGTTTTGACTTTGAATTTTATTTATTGCCGCAACGATCTCTTCAGGTCCGGCAGCGTAACCAATGCGCCAGCCGGTCATGGCATAAGTTTTTGATACACCATTAACTACAATTATCCGATCTTTTAATTTGGGCTCACAAGTAGCCATGTTCATAAAAGGAAATTTGGCGTAAAATATTTTTTCGTAAATATCATCCGATATAATCAAGATGTCTTTATCAATAAGAACTTTAGCTATAGCTTGTAATTCTTGCGGAGAATAAGCCGCCCCTGTAGGGTTGGAAGGGCTGTTAATTATTACGGCGCGGGTACGATCAGTTATAGCCGTTCGCAGTTGTTCCGGCGTCATCTTGAATCCGTCTTTTTCATTAGTGTTTATTATTACCGGGCGGCCTTCGGCCAGAACTACAATATCAGGATATGAAACCCAATAGGGAGCGGGAATAATGACTTCGTCACCTGGATCAAAAAGGACTTGTGCCAGATTATATAATGTATGTTTCGCTCCACAGGAAACAACTATTTGTGAGCGTTTGTATTCGAGGTCATTGTCACGTTTTAATTTAGCAATAATAGCGTCTTTCAACTCATCAGTGCCGCCTACAGGCGTGTATTTGGTAAAACCGGCTTCAATGGCTTTAATTGCCGCATTCTTGATATTAACCGGTGTATCAAAATCCGGTTCACCCGCGGCAAAGCCTATGACATCCCTTCCCTGAGCTCTCAAGGCATTGGTTTTAGCACTTATGGCTAAAGTTTCCGAAGGATTAATTTTCGCTACTCTGGATGATAATCGCACAAACTACCCCCTGGTGTTATTAACGTCATATTTTTCAATTAATTTCTGATTAACATTGTCCGGCACTAAACTTTTTACCGATCCCCCAAGACTCGCCACTTCCTTGATCAACTTGGAACTAGTATAAAACCATTTAAATCCGCTCATAAGAAACACTGTTTCGATGTTTTTTGTCTGACGGCGGTTCATTAGCGCCATCTGAAATTCATATTCAAAATCAGAAAGAGCGCGCATGCCGCGCAATATTATATTAGCACCGGACATTTTTAAATAGTCAACAAGCAGTCCGGAATAGCAATCTACTTTAAGTCCTTCAGTATCTCTGAATATTTCCCGGATCATTTCCATTCTTTCTTCTATTGTAAAAAGATAAACCTTGTCAGGATTGTGAGCTATGAGAATGATGATTTCATTAAATATTCTCGATGCTCTTTTGATGATATCCACGTGACCATTGGTAATGGGATCGAATGAACCCGGGTATATCGCAATTCTTTTAGCGAAATTTTCCTGCATCACTTAAACTCCCTTTTTAAAAAAGTTAAGGCATTATCGCCATATTTCCTCTGATCTGCCTGATAAAAATTATCATTTATAAATTCACTAAATTTTTCTTTTATCGAATGTTGAATTACAATTACGCCATCTTTTTTTAGAAGCTGATATTTACTCAAGAGCTTCAGTGTTTCTCCCGCCAGATTCCGATTATAAGGCGGATCGGCAAATATAATATCAAATTTATATTCTTTCCTGAAAAGATCGCGTAAACCAAGCTCGATATCTCCGGCAACTATCCGGCAGTTTTTATCAAAAGAGCATTCCTGGACATTTTTCTTAATAACCGCAACGAGTTCTTTATTTTTTTCCGCAAAATAAATTTCTTCAGCTCCGCGGCTGGCAGCTTCCAAACCGACACTCCCCGACCCGGCAAAAAGATCGAGAAAAGTTTTTTCCTGCAAAGAACCCAATATATTAAAAAGAGCCTCCCGTAGAAAATCAGAAGTCGGCCGTTCCTTTGATCCTGAAGGGAAACGTAATGTCCTTCCTCTGGTCTCACCTCCTGTAATTCTCATAATTTTTCACGACCACGGGTGTGAGCAAGCTTCCGGCTATTATATCCCGCTTACGCGGGATAATTCGACTAACAAACTTTAATTCGCTTCGCTCTTGAAGTTTGAGTCTCATTAAATTACTTATCCTGTCCCGAGTATTATACTTAAACATTATTTTTCTTTTCTTTGGTTTTTCGTATAAACTTTACTACCCACCAAATCGGGCCGGACAGAGCATAACCTAACATCAACACAAAAAACATTAATTCCGGCTCCGCCACCATTATAATTGACAAAACTATTAACGAAAAAAAGATTGTGAAAGGTTTCCGGGCAAGAAGCTTCATGTCTTTGAAGCTGTAATACTTGATACTGCTGACCATCAGCAACGATAAAATAACGACAAAGATCATTATAAAAATATTATGGAACTTCCCTTCCACGCCGACATAATCACTGCTGAAGAAAATGACTGTAGTCGCCACAACCGAAGCCGCAGCCGGAATGGGCAAACCATTAAATACACTGCTTTCAATCAGGCCAATCTGAATGTTGTATCTAGCTAATCTGAGAGCGCCGCAGAGAACGAACAGGAAAGCAACAAGCCAGCCCCATTTTCCGTAGATAGACATGGCCCAACTATAAGCAAGCAGAGACGGCGCAACGCCAAAAGCTATTACATCCGCAAGGGAATCATATTCTGCGCCAAATTTGCTTGTTGTATTCGTAAGACGGGCAATTCGGCCATCTATTCCATCAAAAACAATGGAAAATAAAATAGCGACAGCGGCAGGAACGAAATGTTCTTTAAAGGAAGCGATAATGGAATAAAACCCGCAAAACACGCTGGCCGTGGTAAAAAGATTCGGTAAGATATAAATTCCTTTTTTTATCCGAATCTTTTGGGGCGAATTTTCTGTATTCATGATAGATATCCTAAAAGAGTCTGACCTGCTTTAACCTTGTCTCCAAGCTTTACCGAAATCATCGAATCTTCGGGTAGATAAACATCCACTCGCGAACCGAAACGAATTAAGCCGAAACGTTCTCCTTTTCTAATGGTCTCCCCGACGTTGACCCAGCAGACAATCCGGCGAGCGATAAGACCGGCAATTTGCACCATCCAGACAGGACGTCCATCTTCGTTACGAATCATAACTTCATTGCGTTCATTATCGAGCGAAGCCTTATCTAAATTAGCAGAAAAAAATTTACCCTCGTGGTAATTAATAGCTTCGATTTTTCCGGAATAAGCGGCGCGATTGACATGTACATTGAAAACATTCATAAAAATGCTTATTTTTTTAAATCTTCCGGAAATAGTCCCATTTATTTCGACATCTTCGATTTTTATTACTTTGCCATCAGCCGGGGAAATTAAGACTTTTTCTTCCTCCTGAAAAGATCTTTCCGGATTGCGGAAAAACCAAACAATAAAGAATGTAATAAAAGCGGATAAAAGTGTCAGCCAGCCAATTCCTAAAAAGGCGACAAAAACGGTGACGACGAGAGAAAAAACTACAAAAGGATAACCTTCCTGAGCAATGATATTATCATGTTCCATAAAGAATTTATCTTTTCTTATAACAAGTTACATTTAACATGATACCGGTACAACAAACGCCAGATTCCTCGTAAGACGGCTCCGCATTAAATGAGTTTTTTCTGATATATCAATTGCATGTTCTTGTCAATAAATCTTTAATTTCTATACAAAAACAAATCAGAATAGCTATTTGCTGACTATTGCATACAAGGTCCG
>JAPLJP010000154.1 GCA_026388535.1 Deltaproteobacteria bacterium
AATCATCATCGCTGCGAGTAGCAGATAAAAAAGTCATAACACCGCTGCTATCTACACTTTGGACACCGTGTGACCAGCCCAACCAATCAGGACTGTCACCAGTAGAAACAAGGTGGCTGTTCCATGTGCCGACAAGATCAGAAAGGCTAAATGCAGAGCTCGTTAAATCGACAGGTACCGTAGTGCTCTCGCCTCCAGATGATACACCAGCAATACTCAAAGGATTGTTTGCTGGAACTGCTACTCCTGAAGTCGTATCGACATAACCTAAATTAACCGTGACGTCAGAGGTACTGGTGATGGCAAATACATTTGTCGTACCCTGATATAGGGGATATATTCTTTGATTTGCTCCTTCATTTTCAATGAGATAAAATTTGTATGAAACGCTTGTAGGAAGAGTCAATGTGAAAATTTTAGGATTTCCTGTTGCAGTGTTTCTCGCCACCTCAACACCGGATGTCGCATTATAAGCCACTATGGTTGTACCCGAAACAGTGCCAGTTATGGTTGCCGTAGGAGTTGGAGTTGGGGCTGCAGCATCACCACCGCTACTGCAAGCCATAATCGCCAAAAGCAACATTGCCGCTAATACAACAAGCAATTTTTTCATTACTTTCCTCCTTTCTAAATAAAAAAATAACCCATGCATCCGCTAAGGACACATGGGTTTTATGATTGATGTATTAATATAGAAAAGTTTAAATCTGTCTGTCTGTCTGTCTGTCTGTCTGTCTGTCTGTCTGTCTGTCTGTGCATGCTATGTGCCATCATTTGTTGATGCAATCATGTTTTAAAAATTTTAACACACACATCTATCTGCTGGATCTGAAAAGTAATTATCTTAAGTTTAAGTAAATGTCAAAGAAAAATATTTATCGTTCCAGCAATACGTTATACCGAGTTGCTTTCAAAAGATAACAACACTGCTAACAAAATTAGTTCCAAAAAAGCAAAATGATATTAAAGCATTTTTGTACCGACGTCAAAAGCCGTCAAACTTATTTGGCGCTTATCAGAAGACAGGTTTCTCATTATTTCTTTTTTAAAAGAGCGGCGGTCAATCGGCAGTAATGCCGTTTTCGCGAGCGCTCCAATCATAACTATATTGCTCAAAACAGGATTACCCAAATCAACCGCCACGGATGTGGCATCAATTAACCAATTGTGTGCCGTCAATTTCTCAAAGGCCGACTTAATTTCATCCAACGACGGATAAGTAAAATCTCCGGTAATGACCCCCATGGGATAAACCATGCGCGAATTGGCGAGAACCGCGACAGCGGGATTGCCATATTTGATTAAAACTCTCAGCGCTTCGACCGGTTCTAAGGCAATGATTATGTCCGCCCTGCCCTGCGGAATTTGCGGACTTAAGACGGAAGTTGAAGATATGCGTAAATGACTCATCACCGACCCGCCGCGCTGGGACATCCCGAATGTTTCACCGATTGTGACGATATAACCCACGTTCACCAGCATCCCCGCCAGCACACGCGAAGCCATTACGTTTCCCTGACCGCCGACACCGGTAATGATCACGTTCATTGGATCTTTCGCTAAAGACACCTTCATTAGCCCTCTGCCTCCGTTTTCATTATCGCTTTTTGCGGACAGATTGAATAGCAGACGCCGCAACCGGCGCAAATTACTTCGTCAATTAACGCTTTCTTTTTTGTCCGATCCCACGTAAGCGCCGGACAGCGAAAAATTCTTGTGCATAAACGGTTACATCCGCATTTTTCGCCAAGGCAAAGTTCTTCATTAACTTTCATCTGATATTTTTTCTTGCCCTTCTTTTCGGGACTTAAAGCGCATATCTGCCTCATTATCAGCACTTTCAACGAGCCGCGCTCGGCCATGAAAGATGTGAGGATTTTACTTGTCTCTTCCAAATCGAAGGGATCGCTGATGGCAACTTTCGCCCCCATTGCTTCACAAATTTTAGCGATGTCAACGGCAGGAACAGCTTCGCCCATGGCGCTTAAATTCAGGCCGGGATGAGGCTGAAAACCTGTCATTGCCGTTCCGGCGTTATCCATAACAATAAAAGTAATATCCGCCTTGTTATGCTGAGCGTTGATAAGTGCCGGAACTACCGCATGATAAAAAGTGGAATCACCGCAAACCGCCATAACGGGTTTATTAAGACCGAAGTCTTCCAGTTTGGCAAATCCGCTGGCCAGCCCCGTGCCCGAACCCATGGAATGAAGAGTGCGCACGGTATGAAAACCGATTGCCGGCCAAAGCGAGGCCATCGCGTAACAGCCTATATCGCCGCAAACAATGCCCTCGCGGCCATCCAGTTTCAGCGCGGTGTTAATGTTCCAGAAAGAAGCACGGTGAGGACAACCCGGACAAAAGGTTTGTTCCCGCGGCGGAATCAAAGTAGCTACCTTTTGTATCTCGCGAACATAACTTGCTGGCAATGATTTGGCTTTGACCTTAATCACCTTGCTTAAAGCGGCGGCGACAAGATCGGGATTCAATTCGCCAACCGAGGGCAAGGTCTTATCCATTTTCCCGTAAAAAGTCTTAATGCCGGTATCTTTGAGCATGCCCATGGCGGCAACTTTAATATTTTCCTCAAGAAACGGCAGAACTTCTTCCACAATCATAATCTTATCGGTCAGGCGCAGATATTTATTCAAAAGTTTTGCAGGCAGAGGCCACGTGCAACTGAGTTTTAAAATCCCGACCCGCCTTTGCAAGCCCAGCATGTTGATGGCTTCCCTGCTATAGAGAAAACAGGCGCTGCTCGTAATTATAAGGAGCTCCGGTCGCCGGGAACCAGAGTAACTATTAAAAGGACTCTTTTCAAAAAGTTCTGCTGCCTTTTGCATTTTTTTCTGCTGAAGACTATGTTTAATAACAACCGGTGTGCTGACTACCGGCCCTTTCATAGGATCCATAAATGATCCATCGGAAATAAAACGGGCGGTTCGGAATTTTTCCGGCAGCTTGCCGCAGATAACGTTGCCGCTGGCGTGCGACATGCGTGTCACCGAGCGTAATATAACAATATTTCTTATTTTCTCCGATAACTCAAACGCCCATTTGGTCAAATCCTTGGCTTCCTGAATATTGGCCGGTTCCAGTAGCGGTATTTCCAGCATCCGCGCAAAATACCGTGACTCTCCTTCATTAACGCTGGAAAGTGCGCCGGGATCTTCACACGTGACCAAAACTATTCCGCCGCGCGTTCCGGAAGAGGCAAGATGCAAAAGAAAATCGGATGCTACATTTACGCCGTTTTGTTTCATTACGCACATCGAACGCAAACCGGCAAATGACGCGGCGGCGGCCACTTCCAGCGCGACTTTTTCGTTGGTTGACCACTCCACATAGAGGTTTCTTTCACGGGCGACTTCGCTCAAGCTCTCAATTACTTCTGATGAAGGCGTGCCAGGATAACCGGTGGCAACACTAACGCCCGCTTCCAGCGCGCCTCGGGCGATAGCTTCATTGCCCATGAATAAAATCTCGGTTTTGGCTGGTGAAAATAATTTATTCATAATTTCATGCTCGTTCTATATTATGCCCGTATCGCTACTATACATTCCCCTCTTTCCTAAAGAGGGGTTAGGGGAGATTTTGATTTGTTTCAAATCCCCCTCAATCCCCCTTTAAAAAAAGGGGGAAATATTTTTTACTTTTTCTTCTCCGTTCTATTCTTGCCCCGAACTTCCAAATATTTTTTCACCACCGGATCATGGCTATCTAAATATAGCAGTTTTTTTACAGATCCGCTTTTCTTGATAATATTTTTCAGCGCTTCTTTTTTCTTCTTTTCGGCGGCGTCTTTCAGTTCCTTCAAACTTTCCGCTGGTGCTTCCCGAATTTCCAGAACGCCTCTTTTCACTGCAAGATCGACCAGTTCTCTGCCCTTCGCTGTTCGCACAATCAACTGATTCCACTGCCGAACATCTTCCCAATCACCGGCAAAACACGCTGAGCCTACCGAAACATCGGCATATTCCGCCGTGCTGTCCAGACAATAATTGCAGGATGGCCGAATACATTCCTGCACCTCGTCAAACGGAATGGACTTTACGCCATTATTTGTGAAAAGCTCCAGAATATTTTTTCCCGCCGGAATATCCATTTTGGTGATTGATTCCGGACTGATATTTTTCTCCAGTAGCAACTTTGTATATTTTTCCGCGGATAGCGTCCAGCCGCAGTATAAACCAATCACCAGTTTCAGTTGACCGATTTTGGGATTATCTTCTTTCACTAACTTCATCTTGGCCAACGCCAGTGCCTGGCAGGGAGTCGTAACGACTCCTATGGTCCCTCTATCTTCCGTGACCAGTTGATTAAAAGCTGCTACCGTAGGCGATACGGTAAACTTGCTTCCGGCATTTTTTCGCAGGGCTCCCCTATCATTTATTATAGCGCCATTTTGCATAAATTCCTCATTGCGAGAAGAGACTATGGCGGAATCAATCAGACCTTCGGCTAAGGCCACCTCTATCAAAGCTGTTACAGTCGCCCCATGCTGGGCAATTTTACGCAATTCAGGGTCGGTAGCTTGAGAAAAATAATAACCTTTCACCGCTCCGATTTCCAGCGTAAGGTTATCTGGTTCAAAAAGATGTTTTCTTAAAGCCGCCAGATCTGTTGCCGTTCGGGGACAAAAAGCATAGCACTTGCCGTCTTCAAGATCACAGTTATGCAACTGCACCGTCCGATCATGATAGATAGCCTGATAAGGGCAAAGACCTACGCAGGCGCCGCAATCAGTGCACAATCCTTCATCCAGTACGTATTTTTTCAAAAATTTCTGGCTGTTTGCTTTAACTCTCAAACCTATTCCCATTTTAACTATTATAGAATTGCGCTTTTATATCCTATCATGATTTACGAGGCAAGAAAATGATACGTCTCAATCACTTTAAACACTTATATTAGCCCGAGAAACTGCGTTTTTGATAATGGTTTTTAATAAGATTGTAAAGAAAAAAGGGGGAAATTATTTAGAAATAAACATAAAATATTTGCGACCGCTATATATTCAAACCTTATAGAACAATTGAGCTTTTTCTAATAACAGAAGAATAAGTTTGCCGTTTTACGCAAATATTTGAATTATAATGATGCTGTTATTAGTGGCGTGTGTAATTTATTTTACTGAGCAATAACCTCTTTAAGTTTCTGCGCCACTGCTTTGTCCTCAAATAATTTTTCAATGGCATCTCCAAGAGCAATTCCGATCTGCGCTCCAAGAACTTCTTCAGAAAATAAAACATGTTCCTTTGAATAGTTGTTTCCTACCTCTTTTTTATACAATATCTTTCCTTTAGCCATATCCGCGAAGATAATAGTTAGCCTCATATTTGTTGTATAGGTGTTGGTGGGGAAACCCCTCCGGCAGGTTATTTCCAATTCGTCTATATTACCGCCGATAAGGATATTGGCGATTCCCTGTGGTATGTTTTGTTCCTTTAAATCCCATTGCTCAATTTTATTGGGAACTTTATAGCCGGCTTTTCTTAAATATTCTTTAATGCCATTGGATACGGCTTTGGTAGCCTTGATATTTTTAGGAAAAACTAAAGTTTTCATACCGTCTTTTTCCACTACACGCCCGATAACAAGCCTGTCGTCCATCTCCCTAGTATCGGTAAACTCGGCTATGGAAATAATGGCATTAGAAGCTTTATCAGCTTTTAAATACTCAGGGATTTTGGCCTGCGTTTCGTCGTAGTACATATTAACGCTGTAAAGATTGGGCGCGGCACAGCCCGTAAAAATAAGAATAGAAACCAGGAAGCCCCACTTACACATATCGCTAAATCTGTTTATTTTCATTATTCACTCCTTTTTTACCCCAGGCAGGATTCGGCGAACTGTTTCACGTTCTCATCCTCGCCCATAGCGATTAGCCTGTCGCCTTCATTAATAACATAATTGGCCAAAGGATTGAAAATCATCTTTCCGGAATCATTTTTCACGGCGACAATAATCAGTCCGTAACGCTTGCGTATTCCCGAATCTTCCAATGACTTGGAAATAAACGGCGAGTTTTTGCAGACAGATATTTCTTCCATGCGCAACTCCAGACTTTGCCGACTGGTTGTAATTTCAATGAAGTCCAGCATGGCCGGACGCAAAATGGCCATAGCCATTCGGACGCCGCCAAGCGTGTACGGTGACATGACCCTGTCCGCTCCCGCCCGCAGGAGCCGGTGTTCCGATTCTTCCTCCTCGGAACGGGCCATAATATAAATTTCTTGATTAAGTTCCTTTGCCGTCAAAATAACATAAAGGTTTTCCGCGTCCGACGGCAGAACACAAATAATGCCTTTAGCCCGTTTTATCCCCGCTTCAATTAAAACCTTATCCTGTGTCGCGTCTCCCTTGTAGTAAATAAAACCCTCGTCTTGAGCCTTCTGAATCACCTCAGGATTGTTATCAATGACCACACACGGCATTTTCCCTGCCATTAGTTCGCGGCAAATCAAGAAACCTATGCGGCCGCCACCGCAAATAATGTAATGATTATTCATTTTTTCGATTGTTTTTTCCAATTTACCCCTCCCTAATAAACTGCGCAAGCGGCCTTCCATGACTGTTTCCGAAACGAGACCGAAAGAATACAGCATAGTGCCTACGCCAAAAATAATTATTATAACTGCAAATAATTTGCCTGCCGCCGTTATCGGCGTGAAATCGCCATATCCCACTGTCGCCAAAGTAGTAATTGTAGTATAAAACGAATCAACGAAACTCCATCCTTCGATAAAATGAAAACCGAAAGTACCGATTATAAAGATATAAAGCAAAACTATAAGGGTGATTTTCAGTTTGTTGGTAAGTATCAAAAGTTTATTTTCTCCTTTACGCTTCTGTTGCCCCTGATCCGGAAATGGAAATAATGCAAATTATTTCTTTTTGTTTGCGGGGTATTATAATATAATAAAAGGCATCTGGCAACATTATAGCGCAGTAAAATGATTAACCTGTGTGTTTAATTTCCATTCTTAATTTTTCAAGGAGGCCATATGACTATAGCAACCGAACAAGCTCTAAGCGGTCTGAGGGATCTTTCCATGATCAAATGGTATGTAATTCCCCTTTTGGCTATTGTCTGTTACATTTATGCCCGGGAAATAAAGGAGGCGCGCCAGAGAACAAATTGGGATGCCGTTTTGGCCGGCCTGACAATTTTCGGCGTAGATTTCTTCAACGAGACATGGAACGGCTGGGTTATGTATCTAACACAGCGTTCAGCTTTCTGGACAACACCGGGAGATACGGCCCTGCGGACAATGGTGGGCTGGAATATCGAAATCATGTTCATGTTTCTTATTCTGGGCATTATTTACTATCATACTCTATCCGAAAGTAAGAATGAGAAAATTTTGGGTCTGCCGGAAAAATGGTTCTGGGCAATAGGTTACAGCGCCTTTTGCGTGTTTGTCGAATGTCTGCTCAACATCGGCGGACAACTTGTCTGGGAATACCCTTTCTGGAACCTATCTTTTAAAGGCATTTGGCTGATTTTTCTTATCGGCTATTTCCACTTTTTCTGCTTTGCCATTTTGGTGATCAGCTTAAAATCACTAAAAAGCAAAATTATCACCGTGGGAATAATTTACACAGTGCCGGTTTTGATGAATATTCTTGCTTTAGGATTATGGGGCTGGAGATATTAAAGGCTGAGTGGAGTCGTTCAAAAACCCCATGTTTGGGGCTGTTCAAAAATGTTCAGATGCAAGGCGCGCAAAAGGCGAACCGCGAGGCGTATCTGAATATACGTTGAGCGGTGCGGTTTGCAGCGCAACACAGCAGACCATGGTGCCCTTCAGGGTATGAGCGTTTTGTAAAGCCTTTCAGGCTTTACCGGTAAGGAATATAATTATTCATTATTGCGCCTCCCTACGGAATGCGCTCCCGGTCAACAGCCCTTATAGCCTTGAGTATTCTTCGACAACTTTATTATATTTTTCGTGAATCATTTTGCGGTCGAATTCCCAAAATTCGGCAAGCATCTTTCCCTGCTCGTCTTTGTTAAAGTACTCCTGGCAGGGATAGAAGAAATGTTTGTCTTCCTTTTCGATGTGCTTGGGGTAAAAATTACCTAACTGCCGCGCTAGGTCTATTATCATGGCAAGCTTTTCTTTGTCGCCCTGCAAATATTTTTCCTTGGCCGCGACCAATGATGCCGTTGTCTTTCTGCCCCAGACATGTTCATCCAACAGCTCCTGCATTGTTTTCTTTAATTCCGATGTGAGATTTTTCTTCGCCAAATCCCTGAAGAGAATTTCCTCTTCCTTTCCGTGATGGGTTCGATCGGCATATGTGCGCACAAAATCAACGGCTATATCAATAATCAGAGGATTAACCTTTTTGTTTTTTTCGATCTGATCAATATGGCGCATCATTGAAGCCAGCATTTTTTCAATCAATCTGTGTTCCCACATTAATGGGCCTATGGGTTTCATAAATTATCCTCCTTTTTTATTTGTGAGACTCAAATTTAATGAAACTCAGATATTACAAACGCAGTGCATAACCTAAAGGTCATCTACGAGTAATATCTGCAAGTTGTAATGAGGCTAAAACTTCAGAAGCAAATAACCTAAAGGTCACTATAGGCGCACTGAAGTTTTTTAGCCGAATTATCCAATCTCGATATATCGGGATTGGAAACAATCCCGCCAAAGGCGGAGGGTTTCATACCCGTGATTTGATGCTAATCTATAGCATTAATTGAATCCGTCAATATGATTTTTTGTTGCTCACAATGTTCCAGCTTGATAATTGTTGCAACTCGGTTGCATTTTTGATAATGCTTCAGGCATGATCACGAATTCAAATCATAAAGATGCCCTGCTTACCCTGCAAACGGCAGGTATATCCAAAACATCGCAACGTCTTGCGGTTTTGGATATATTGCTTAAGGCTACAACGCCTCTGAGCGTAAACACCATCCGTCAGACTATGAAAACAAAAGCCAACATTGATAAAGTAACCGTTTATCGAATTTTGTCCCTTTTCAAACAACACGGGATTATTCGGGAAATATCGCCAGCCAGCGGCGCTAATTATTTTGAAATGGCTACTTTGGATAATCCCCTGCATCCTCATTTCAGCTGTCGAAATTGCGGCGCATTTACCTGCCTGGAACCGATTCCGTTCACTCAGCCGCCGGAATCAATCCTGTCCAAAGATGATTACAGCATTGATCATATCGAAATTAATATATCAGGACTTTGTGCCTGCTGCCGTAACGCAACTAAACCTGAATCACAAAAACAATATTATAAAGATAAGGAATAATTATGTATTTTAAAAAGATATCTATGCTTATCCTCCTTTTGTTATCCTTTCTTCTGTCCTGTCAACCGGCAAAAGAATCAGGCAGGGAAGAACAAAAGCTAAAAGTAATCGCCACAATTTTTCCCCTTTACGATTTCGCACGAAATATCGGCGGAGACAAAATCAAAGTATCTATGCTGCTACCGCCGGGAACAGACGCTCATCATTACGAATTAAAGCCCGAAAATATAATAAAGGTCAGTAAATCTGATATTTTCCTTTTCACCAACTTCGAAATGGAACAGTGGGCATATAAAATCATCAACGCCGCCGATAAAAATACCAATATGCTGGCCATAGAAACCGGAAACGGGGCGGTCTTACTGCCGCTCAACAAAGAAGAACAGGAAAATCGGGTTTCCAATTTTGACCCGCACATCTGGCTGGATATGGATAACGCACAGAAGATGGTGGATAATATCGCGACGGCATTTATCAAAAAGGATTCGCGCAACAGCGATTATTATTTAAAAAACGCCCATGATTACAAACTTAAACTGATGACTCTGGATCAACGGTATCGCGCGGAATTAACTGGATGCAAGACAAAAACAGTATTGCATGCCGGTCATTGGGCATTTGCCTATCTGGCTAAAAAATATAACTTAAATTATATTGCAGCTTATAATGTATCAGCTGACGCGGAACCATCGCCGCAAAAGATGGTTGCTTTGATTAAACAAGTAAAAAAAGAAAGGGTTCCCTGTATCTATTATGAAAACATGATTAATCCCCGTTTGGCTCAGATGATTGCCAAAGAAACAGGCGCCGGTTTATTGAAACTCAATAATGGACACGATATCAGCAAAGCAGATATTAAAAACGGTGAATCTTTTATTTCGTTAATGGAAAGAAATTTGACTAATTTAAAAAAAGGAATGCGATGTCCATAAATGTCATCAGTGTTGATAATTTAACCTTCTGCTACAACGGACTGGAAGTCATCAGCGATATTTCCTTTGCCGTGAAGAAAGGCGATTATCTGGGCATTGCCGGACCAAACGGATCCGGTAAAAGCACGCTTATTAAAAATATTCTGGGTATCCTTCAGCCGCAAAAGGGATGCGTCAATATCTTCGGCCAGCCGCTGACTTCTTTTCGTCAATGGGAAAAAATCGGTTATTTGCCCCAAAGGATAAACGCATTGAATCATCACTTTCCCAGCACTGTCGAAGAAATCGTTCAACTGGGAATAAAGGGGAAAAATACCGCCGCTTTAAAACACACTCTGGAGATGATGGGGATCGCACATCTTGGCGCCCGCCTGATAGGCGAATTATCTTACGGCGAACAACAGCGAACCATGCTGGCGCGCGCTTTGATCAATCAGCCCTCTCTGCTCATTTTCGATGAACCGACGACAGCTCTTGATCCCGAAACCAGAGAGATTTTCTACGCTCTTACAGATGAGATGAATCACGTAAGCGGCACAACCATTATTCTTATCACTCATGACATGGGAGTCATCGGCAAATACGCCCGCAATCTTCTTTATCTCGACAAAAAGATAATTTTTTCCGGAACGTTCGAAGATTTCTGCGCTTCGCCGGACATGACCGGTTTTTTTGGATTAGACAGTCAGCATTTGATTTGCCATCAGCACAACAAAACGGAGAACGGTATTTAATGGAATTGTGCGATATACTAAATTATGAATTTGTCCGACGCGCAATTGCGGCTGGCGTATTGATTGCCGCCGTTTCTTCCATGTTGGGAGTTTTTCTCGTCCTGCGCCGTTTTTCCCTGATCGGCGACGGACTTGCTCATATTACCTTCGGCAGTGTCGCCGTTGTAATGTTGATCGGCGTCAGTCCTGCTTACATTACGCTGGCTGCCTTGCCTTTGGTGATGATTTCATCTCTGGCTATTCTTAAACTTACTCATTCCAAGCGTATTCACGGGGATGCGGCCATCGGCATCGTCTCCTCTATCGGCATCGCCACAGGTATCATTTTGGCAAGCTTATCCGGCGGCTATAATCTTGATTTATTCAGTTATCTTTTCGGCAATATTCTAACTGTAACACAGACTGAACTCTTTCTCTCTTTCATCGTCTTTCTTACAGTAGCAGCCACGGTAATCATTTTTTATGATGATCTTCTGGCAGTTACTTTTGACGAAGAACTCGCAAGGACAATGGGCATTAACACAAAAAGAATTAACATGATTCTTTTTCTGCTGACGGCGGTAGCCGCGGTTTTAGCAATGAAAGTCGCGGGCATTATGCTTGTCTCCGCTATGCTTATTCTGCCTCCTTTAACCGCTCTGCAGCTATCCATAAACTTCAGGATGACCATCTTTGCCGCCGCTTGTTTTTCAATTTTATCAGTAATTTGCGGTATTATTCTAGCTTTTTTCTTGAATTTGCCGGCCGGAGGAACTATAGTGCTTTTCAATATAGCCTTTCTATTTCTGATTTTCGGAGCTAAAAAAATCTTGCCTTTGTCGAGGTAAAACAAAATGGCTCTATCACCTTATGCTTTTTATCGTTCTAATGTGATTTTTCTGATTGCTTTGATTTGTGGTGTAATCCTTCCGCAAGGCTTTCAAATAGGCAGTATTCTCGTTCTGCCGGCTTTAACGATAACTATAACCATTACCCTGTTGAGATTTCCCCGCGGTTTCTTCCGTCATATCGGTTCGCTTTTGTATTCGTCCATACAGGGCAACGCAATGAATTATATTGTTTCGGGGAATTTTATTATTCTGGCAGGCGCCTTTCTAATTCATAAACAAGAACTCTGGATTGGTATTGTGCTGGTTGCCGCCATGCCGTCATCACTGGAAATAATACTTCTGGGCAATTTGCTGCGAGTCGAAAAGAATTATATTTTCACGTCTCTGGCAGGAACTTATTTAGGGGCATTGTTAATTGTACCTTTAGTGGGCTTATGTTTTCTCAAATACACCCATCTTAATTATTGGAATATTACTTTGCTGATACTGGGATTGATTTTTCTGCCGCTTATCATTTCCCGCCTCGCCATAGAAAAAGGATGGGATAAAATCATTGAAAAATACGAAGAAACAACTACCGATTACAGTTACTTTATTATATTTTACGCCATAACTGCAAACAGCAGAAATTTTCTCATGAACTGGTCTTTTGATATTTTGTTTATCGCTTTAATTGCTTTTGGAAGTACTTTTTTATTTTATTTCATGATTAGGAAAATCGGATTTTATCTGCACGAAGAAGAGAATAAGACTAACTTTTTTATTCTACTTGGCACTATGAAAAACTGCGGACTTGCCGGCGGTATGGCGTTAATTGTCTTTAGTCCGGAGGTTGCCATCCCTTCATTGATTTTCGCTGTCTTCACTTTCATTTATATGAATTGGATTAAATACAGGACAAGACATATTACCACCTTAAGCAATAATTAAAAAAATACGAAATATAAATTTGACAAACTAAAAAGGCGACCTATTATAAAAACGATATATTAAAGAGTGTTGATTTTATCCCGACACGCTTCGCTATCCCGATGCGCATCGGGACTAAAAATTGTTACTTGTCCCGCAATCCAGCGGGATTGTAAAAATTAAGTCTCATTAAAAAAAGGAGAATTATATGGCCATATTATTACCCGAACTCCCTTATGGGAAAGACGCTTTGGCGCCTGTTATCAGCGCCAATACTTTGGATTTTCATTACGGCAAACATCACAAAGCTTATGTGGACAATTTGAACAAATTAATCGCCGGCACCGATCTTGAAGTAAAATCGCTGGAAGAAATTATCAAAATCGCCGCTAAAGATTCAGTCAAGGCCGGTATCTTCAACAATGCCGCTCAAGTTTGGAACCACTCCTTTTACTGGCGATGTCTGAAAAAATCAGGAGGAGGCGCGCCCACAGGTGCGATAGCGGCCAAAATAAACGCCGTGTGGGGAAACTATGAAAAATTTGCTGAAGAATTGAAAAATGCGGGCATGACTCAGTTCGGCAGCGGCTGGGCATGGCTGGTTCTGGAAGGAGATCAGTTAAAAATAACAAAGACAGCCAACGCCGATACGCCTCTGGCACATGGCCAAAAACCTCTTTTGACCCTAGATGTCTGGGAACACGCTTATTATCTGGATTATCAAAACCGGAGGCCAGATTATCTTGCCGCTGTGATTCAAAATCTGATTAACTGGGATTTCGTCAATGCGAATTTAGTAAGTTAGAAATTATCTTATGCTCTTTTCTACCCTGCAAGGGGGTACAGAAAAAAGCGGCAGAAAATAATTTCGTTAACGCACTTATCCCGTTTATCGGGATTAGGTTAATCTAACCTTTATACCATTTCTAAATCAGAGATGATATCGAGGCGGCGAGGAGGAGGCGACGAGACGTATTATTCACGTGTGACCTTCAGGTTATACGTTGAGGAAGCCGACAACGAAGCCAACAAAGATAGCGCTTTGATTTAGAATTGGTTGACTTTTAACGAAGAAAAGGAGGCTTAAATAAAGCCTCCTTTTTATATTCTACAGAAACAGGCAACGAATTGTTATTTCTTCTTATCAACTCTGTTCTTCAATTCTTTTCCTACTTTGAAGAAAGGT
>JAPLJP010000105.1 GCA_026388535.1 Deltaproteobacteria bacterium
AAGTCCGGCATGCCATAGAGTTTCAGGCCGCGGTCGGTCTCCTCAGGGTCGGAAATGCGGTATATGGCAGGCTTGCCGAACTCGGACTGCATGATCTCGCGGCTGGCGTTCACCGCCGCCTCCCATGTAGGGTACATGAAGCTGAAACGCTGCCTGTTTTCCGGCATATAGCGAAAGATTTTCATTGTTACCTCAACTAAAATGCCGAAAGTGCCTTCCGATCCCTTCATGATATCGTTGACCTTTGGTCCCGTTGCCGCGGCCGGGTAATCAAGAGTTTTGAATGTTCCGGCCGGTGTTACGAATTCCTGACTGAATACGATGTCGTAAGCGTCTCCGTAATAGGTCGATGCCTGTCCGGAACCTAACGTCACAACCCAGCCGCCCACCGTGGAATATTCGAAAGACTGGGGAAAATGACCGCAGGTGTAACGCAGTTTA
Source organism: Deltaproteobacteria bacterium (assembly GCA_026388535.1). GTDB lineage: Bacteria > Desulfobacterota > Syntrophia > Syntrophales > Smithellaceae > Smithella. Next base: position 442 of record JAPLJP010000105.1, read on the forward strand.
GAGCCAAAGCGTTCAGGTGCTTTATTCAGAGCATCCTCGTAAGCCGGCCCGAACATACCCGGCTGTACGACCGCAAGCTGATTTTGCTCATTGATCGTTAGAAGCTTGTTCATATGCGTGCTCAGCACCAGGGTGACGCCGCCCTTGAACGGCCGGCAGCCGAAGTTGCAGGACGAGCCGCCGCTGAAGACTGTGATGGGGATGCGCTCTTTGTCGCAGTACTCCACGATCTTGAGCACGTCGAACTTGTCGCGCGGATGCGCAACCACGTCGCACACCTCGCGGATGACGCCCTGGCGGATCTCCCAGATTTCCTCCGAGGTCTTGGCCGAGGAGTACTTAACGCGGCTGAAATCGTCCAGAGCTACATTTTCCTTGCCCACAATGGCGTTCAGGGCCTCGATCTGTTCGGGCTTGAGCGCCGGTGGCCGGCTGAGGACGACCTTTTCGTTCCCCTCGTTAAGCTTGCGCGAAAAATCGGCCTGGCCCATCTGGAATTCCTGCTGAAACATCTTGACCCAGGCATCGCTCGGATGCTTGAAATGATTCGGGTCCCCGTACTTAGAGATGGACCGGTAGGTCCCGGGCTCCGGAGCCTTTTCTGTCCAGTCCGGCCTGAAATTTTTCGATTTCATCTGTATGTCCTCCTTGATCTTTAACTCACAATTTGTCAGTAAACAAAATATATTTATAAACGAATAATTTTCTCACTGCTGGGGCAGCTTGAGCAAATTAACCGTGTCTAAAATTTCCCTTTCAACCTTGTCCGTGTCCCAATGCAATTCTTTGGCGGCAACGTTCGCAACTCTGCGCAATACATCCTCGCCGGGATTGCCGAGAGTGCCGATGCCGGTGCGGCGCATAACAATATCTGATAATGTGCGGGCCATTTCCTGACGTATGGCATAAACCACCTCGGCCAGTAATTCGCCATCTTCATTTAATGTCTCGGACAAAACCTTGTCCGTTCGCGCCAGTTTGATGATCTCAGCGTATTCGCTTCCATAGTTACGGCCCAGATAATCCAGCGTGGCTGTTCCGAAATCATTATTTGCTTTTTGAATTTCGGCTAAAAAGAAGCATAAATCCTTTATTTCACACCCATTCAGATAATGTTTTTTGGTAATGCTCTTACCTAAAGAACGTCCCATTTTTTGGGCCACAATCTCGAGGCAGTGTTCGGCTAGATTGCGGCTGGTGGTATATTTGCCGCCCTCGACAGTAATCAGGCCGTCGAGCCCGTCTTTCTTATTATCGTAGATTTCATACTTGCGCGAAGATGTATAAGTCTCCCCTGTATCCTCTTCTACCAGAGGGCGCAGGCCGCCATATGTATGCTGGACATCGGCATAAGAAAGCTTGCCGTCACCGAAGGATGAATTGACATCATCGATCAGTTCCATGATGCTGGTCTTGGTTACGCGATAGTCATCCGGATTACCCGTAAAGGGCTTATCCGTAGTGCCGATCAGTGTGTGATTGCGCCAGGGAATAAGGAAAAAATGACGCCCGCCCGGTGTCATAGATCCAACGGTATATTTACCGGAAAGCAGACGTTTTTTGGTGATGATATGAATACCCTCAGACCGGCGCAAAGTTCCACTGCTGTCGCTGTTCGGCTTGGCGAGGCCCAGCACAATATCCGCCCATGGTCCGCCGCAGTTGATTGTTACATCGGCGGATATTTCATGTATTTTATTTTCCAGAAGATCTTTTACGCGAACGCCGGTTACATTATTATCAGCGCCCATTAGAAAACCTTCCACTTTGGAATAATTGGCTACCTTGGCGCCATGGGCTACGGCGGACTTGATGAAAGCCAGTGTCAATCTTTCGGGAAATATGCTGTTGCAGTCATAAAAAATCGAGGCTCCAGCGAGATCTTTAGGACGCACATTCGGTTCACTCTGCATGACCTCTTCTTTAGAAACAGTTCTATGCAAGGGAATTTTCTTACAGGCATCCCATGTGAAATTTTTGTCATAAGATAAGGCGTCGTACATCAACATGCCGATTTTCACTACCCATTTATTGTTCTTTAGAGGTTTTTTGTAATGGACCATCATCATCGGCGCGGGGTAGACGAAATTGGGAGCGATATTCTCCAGCACACGTCGCTCGCGCAGTGATTCTCGCACCAGCAGAACCTCGCCATTGACCAGATACCGCAAGCCACCGTGGATCATCTTGGAGGTAACAGCCGATGTGGCCCAGGAGAAGTCCTTCTTTTCCAGCAGGGCCACTTTCAGCCCTCGCGTGGCCGCCTCATAAGCAACGGATGCTCCGGTAATACCTCCGCCTATAACTATGACATCAAAATGCTCTCCAGCGTAATTTTCTATAAATCTCTGCATTGTTAACTCTCCTTTATAGTTTCTCAGCCAGATTTGATTTCACGGCTTCTTCCGCGTAAATGAGAACATCCAGCATGATACGACGGGATTCTTCAGGATTTTGATTTTTGATGGCTTCATAAATTTCCCTGTGGAAAACGCGGGAACACTCTACGTTTTGTTCATCGTCAAAGTAAAGATAACCGTAGTCGCGGAAAAGCTGATTGAAAAAATTAAGTCCTATCGTGCACAGAAGATTGTGAGAGGCACGAGCGATTAACTGATGCACTTTGATATCCCGCTCCAGCATTGTCAGATCGGATTTAAATACAACCTGCTCCAGTTCATTAAGATCGGCTTCTGTGCGCCTTTGCGCCGCCAGATAGGCCATCTGCGGCACCACATGACGGCGAGCCTCCAAAATATTTAAGATTATTTCCTTGCTCTCATCCATATTAAAAGCGGCTTTGATAAGATCAAGATTGCCGCTTTCCAGATAATTCTTGGCATATAATCCGTCGCCGTGTCTGATTTCGACCAGATCAAGATTTTCCAGTTTGCGCAAAGCCTCACGCACTGTGGCGCGATTGACATTGAATGTCTCTGCCAACTCCCGTTCAGGAGGCAGTTTGCTCCCCGGGGCAATTGTGCCATTCATTATCTGCTTTTGAATAATGGCCACAATCTCTTCGTGAAGTCTTGAACGTGTAAGTGGCCTGGCAAGAACTACTTTCTTTTTCATATTGCTTCTCTCTTTATATTCGCCCTTTTATTGGTTGGGTGGCTCAACCAATAAATGATTATCAAGCAAATGTCAAGGGTTTTTATATATGAAGGGATTGTATCAAGTTATACTTTAATTGTATATTATCCTACTATCATGAATTAAAACGCAAACTGTTTAGTAGCCTCTGCGATGATGCCAGCGTATTCGAAAAAGGTTTATTAGCATTGGCAATGCCGAACGGAAGACGGAAACGGTTGTATTGGCAACATTCGACCACTGAACACCTACTTCTTTTATTTTCAGTCCAAGCTTTCGAGTGATATAAAGGTGTTCAACGTCAAAGGAAAAATCATGAATCACTTGACGGGAAGCTATCGCCTGATAGGCGCTTCTGGTATAGAGCTTAAAGCCGCACTGACTATCTTTTATATGAGGCAAAACAATCATTCTTACAAACATATTAAATATTCTGCCGACAAAACGTCTGTATATAGGATTATGTACAGCAATATCTGTTTCGTCTTTCACTCTGGCACCCAAAACTAAATCCAGCTTTTCCGAAAACATAATTTCTCTTAATTTTAAATATTCTTTAAGCGGTGTGGCCATGTCAGCATCCATAAATAAAAGCAATTCCCCCTGTGCCGCTTTTAAACCTCTCAATATTGCATATCCCTTACCCCTGTTAACCGGATAGGAAATCACCCTTATCCGTTGCTCTGCTCCCGCCTGTTCTACACATATTTGCAAAGTCTCATCCGTACTCCCATCATTTATAAGGATAAGTTCAAAATCCGGTTCGGTATTCTCAAAATAAATTATAACCCGCTTTATGGTATCTCGTATACGTTTCCTTTCATTATATACGGGAATAAGCACACTCAATCGCATATAACTATTCCTTTCTTGCGACTATAAGCATCATTTTTCATTTAATTGATAATTTTTTTACAATCTTTTCAGTGTTATCTTCAACTGAACACATGGCTATAAAATAGCACGATAAAAAAATATTATAAAGATTATACTGGACTCTCCTTTGATTTTTAATACATTTTCTGTTAAAAAATTGCCCATGTATGATGATAAAATAAAACATGCCTCACATATCATGGGATGCAAAGAAAGTATCGTCTTGATCTTTGCTTTCATTACCGGCGGCATATTGCGCCTTCTTTCTGCATCGGATAACCTTTGGTTCGATGAGATATGGTCGGTTAATTTTGCCCGTTCAATGCAATCATTCTGGGATGTATTTAAAATACATCATGACAATAACCATATTTTAAACACTCTCTATCTTTATTTTTTCGGTTTCGGTGCAGTTTGGTCGAAATATCGTTTGCTTTCTATCATTACAGGCGCATTAGCCGTGCCAATAATAGGATACATAGGATTTAGACGCAGTTTTTTGAGCGGTTTGGTTGTTTCTGTTCTTGCGGCTTTTTCTTATCCTTTAATAGTATATTCTTCTGAGGCAAGAGGTTATGCTCCGGCAATGCTCTTTGCTCTGACTGCTTACGCGGCTTTCCAATATTATAATAAGGAACGAAGCCCTTTAATCCTATTTTCCTTCTGGATATCTTCCATAGCTGGAATACTTTCGCATTTAACCTTTTTCTATATCTTTGCCGGATTCTTCATTTCATCTATTTTTCGAGTAAAAGAAAGTCTGAATAAAATAATTAATCCATTAAAAGAACTGGCCGCATGGCATTTAATTCCATCTTGCTTCATGGTATTTCTATATTTATTTTTTGTGAAAGGAATAGTTATTGGCGGAGGAGAATCCATAGGAGCGGGATTAGAACGGCTATCGGATTTTTTATCCCCCGTTGTCGGATTAATGCCAGGATCAATTATAAGCATCATCCCAGCCTTTTTGCTATTTATAGCAGTTTCTGCATGGATTTTGATAGCGGAAAGAAAATTATCGCCTGATTGGATTTTTTACGCTGTCATACTGGTAACAGTTCCCTTATTAGCTTTTATCGTGCCAGTAGATTTCTTCGGCTCCCGATATATAGCTCTTCTCCTGCCTTTCCTGTATTTAATCCTGGCATTAATTCTAACTAAAATTACAAGTTTTCCCAGATTTGGCATTATCATCTGTATTATTCTTATTTCCTTGTTCGCTTTTGGAAATGTTAGAAGGATAAACGATCAGTTAAGTACAGGCAGAGGAAATTACCTGGATGCAGTCAAGTATATAATGTACAATTCTCATTCATCAAGAGTCAGCATAATTACTGACCATGAATTCAGAAATCTAACAGTAATTGATTTTTATAAACAATTTATTCCTATGAGCAAAGAGATAGATTATATTTCTTACAATGATATATTGTATAAAAAGAAAGAAGCTCCTGAATGGCTGGTTATGCATCATCGCTTTGAACCTGGATTTACTCCTCCAATATCTCGCAGTATAGAAGACAAAAAATATAAACTGGTAAAAATATCGCCCTCGGCTAATATACTTTCGGGCTGGAATTGGTATATTTACAAAAAACAATGGTAAAAAATACATTTCCCAAAACTATTAAAATAGGTTTGGACAACATGAATGTAAAACCGTGTGACAAAAAATTTTTCTGGTTTTCAGAAAAAGCAAAGTTATTATCAAACAATTGTAATTTTTATTATCAAAAGTTAACTTTTGCATTAATTACCGCCATTTTCATTTCTCTGACAATTTGGAGTTGGCGGAAGTGGCCTGACCTGCTGATTGATTTCGGCCAACAGCTTTACTTCCCTTGGCAGTTGGCCAATGGACGGCATCTCTATACTGACCTTGCTTGTCTACACGGACCGCTCTCGCAACATTTCAATGCCATCTGGTTTTATTTCTTTGGTCCATCATTGACGATTCTGATTTATATTAATTTGGGAATTCTGGCGTGCGTTACGGCGATTATATATAAAACGATGCGTATCTTCTCTGATCGTCTAACAGCGGCCTGCTGTGCCATTTTTTTTCTGACTGTTTTTGGTTTTGCACAATATGTTGGAATCGGTAATTATAACTGGATAACTCCTTATACACATGAATCTACCCATGGCGTGGCGCTAATTGCCGTATTTATTTTTCTTTGGAGCCAATTAAATATTAAGTACAACAGATTAACCCTCGCTGCCTCCGCATTTTGTGCAGGACTGGCTGTGTTGACCAAAGCGGATACCTCAATGGCGGCAATAGCTGTAGCATTTATTGGCGTAATTTCCTTGTTCTATGTACGAACGAAAGAAAGCTCATTTAAAACTGCGGATGCATTATTGTTCGGAGGAATTTTTATAGCACCGGCTGTCTGCTTTTTTATATATTTTCTTACCTACATGCCCATTGGGAGAGCATTTGCAGCACTGGGGAGTGGATTACCAATCATATCGACTGCTATCGCGAAAAATACTTTTTACCTGCATGTTATGGGATTAGATAACGTGAGCGGTAACTTAACCATAATGGCACAGATGGGTCTGTTATCATTAGGATTAATTTTTATAGCACTTATGGTGGACTTTTTATGCCACAAGTTTTTGAAGCATCCACTCCGTTTGGGCGTGCCTCTGGCATTTGCGATATTCATTATTCTACTTAAACAGCCGGCTTTTATACCCTGGACAAAAATTACGCGCGCGCTCCCGCTTGCTATTTTGGCGGCATTGATAATATTCATGGTTTCATTCTTCAGAGCTCAACACACAGATAAATTCCGGCTGAAACTGATTCCGATGATTTTATGGATTGTGCTTGCTCTGACTCTTTTGGTAAAAATGATTCTTAATGTGCGTTTTGCAAATTACGGATTTTACATGGCGATGCCGGCGGCTGTTGTTGTTGTTTCCTGCCTCCTTTACTGGATACCGCAATATCTACAATCAAAGTTTAATTCAGGGATGGTTTTCCGATTGCTTGTTTTAGCATTTCTCGCCTCTGGAATGATAAATTACCTGAAAATATCTGATCATTTTTATAGGTTGAAAGATTTCCCTATTGGAAAAGGCAAAGATATGTTCCTTACATATAGACCTGAGCGAGTTTATCCTATTGCTGTTATGGATTCGGCCATAAAATGGATAGAAAATCAGACGCCGCAGGAGGCGACTTTCGCGGCTTTACCGGAAGGAATCTTGCTAAATTATCTTACCCGCAGGGCAACAACTATACCGGCAATCAATTTTATGATGACTGAATTGATACTCTTTGGTCAGAATAATATTCTTGCTGATTTTATATCCCACCCCCCCGACTACGTAATGTTTGTTCACAAGGACCCCTTCGAATTCGGAGTTGGATATTTTGGAACCGATCCTCAAAATGGTCAGCAAATCATGCAATGGATATATAAAAATTACATTCCTGTAACCATCATCGGCGAAGAACCCTTTCAGTCGAAAGCTTTTGGCATCAAGATTCTCAAACATAATATTTAGTATCCTTATCTTTACTGGAATATTTTTATCCGACTGGTAATAGAAACAAGCATCCTGCCATGCTTCCCTGAAAGACCGAAGGCTGAATTAAAATTTTCTTTTTTTACAGAACAATTTATCAAGATACTTAAAAACAAAAGGACGAAAATTGGAATTCAATCGGGAAAGATTTGAGGAAGGATTTTCAAACAAACCTTTAAGGTATCTAAAAGCGGTTCTCACTATATATATAGGTGGAGAAACAATTCGATAGATATCCATAAATTGCAGAACATAAATAATTTCATAAAAAACACGTAACTGTATTTTAGGAAGAGAAAAGAGAATATTTCGAGTTCGAATGCTAGAAAACAACCCGGGGAATCGGACAAATAACGGAAATAAATTTACCAATTTTTGAATTCTAAGATTATCGTCGGATGTTATTTCTAAAACGGATCTAGTCCAGTAATTGGGCGGTAATTTATTATTGATTTTTGTTGTGTAATGCCCCTCACGAACAGCATAGTTAGTCAATTCAAGACCGGGGTATGGGACAAAAATGTTGGCCAAACCGAGATTAGGCTTTACTCTGATATTTAAATCAACTGTTTCCAGCATTTGTTCGAAGGTCTCGCCTGGCAAACCGATTACATTACCAATGCGATGTTTGATACGATATTTATTTAAAAGTTTGCCAGTTGTAATGATTTGTTCCTCTGTCATGTTACGCTTTAAAACTTGATTGCGTATAATCTCATTTCCTGATTCTATACTCCAATTAACGGATATACAATTACTATCGTGCAAAGCTGCTACAACATCTTCCTGAATCAGATTTGCCCGGATATTACAAATATAGGGCAAACCGATTTCTCTGGGATAGCGTTCACAGAATTCATAAAGCCATTCTTTATCAAGAATAAAGATATCATCGTTAAATACTACCGTCTTTAAAGCATATTTTTTTCTTACAAACTTTATTTCCTCAAGTAAATAGTTCACGCTTTTTTTACGCACCAGGGAACCGCAGTCTTTAAATATTTTATAATAAATATGATTGAAACAATAAGTACATTGAAATGGACACCCCCTGCCGGAGATAAACTGTTTAGAGGGCATATCGCGACGAATGGAATCGTGACAATAAATAATATCCCTATTCGGAAGAGGCAGTGAATCCAAGTCAACTAGAGGATGGAATTTTTTCTCCGGTGGCTGATCTTTGGATATTATATTTTTACCAACGACCAAATCATTTCTAATAAAATCAATTAATGCCCTTTCTCCTTCACCTATACAAGCCGCATTAATACTTGTATTCATAATGAATTGAGGTTCGAAAGTAGGTCCGGCACCGCCTATTAAAGATACCGCTTGAGGCAGTACTTCTTTTATCATCTTATCAAATTTACCATATAAGTCCAAAGTGGATGACAATGAAGAATAAAGCAGTAGATCCGGTTTGAGATTTATCAAAGCAGATAAGAATTTTTTATTGTAGCCATAAGATATATAACTGACTTCAACGCCATGCTGGTTAAGCAATGCGGCAAGAGAATAAATGCCATGACGATCATACAAATCATTTTGTAAGTCAACAAACACGGCTTTTATTTTTTTAATCATTTTTTATCCTTAATTATTACGCGCCGCTAGTCAAACTCAACCGGACGAAAAAGTAAAGAATAATCATGAGAAAAATAATTGGGAAATAACTTTTTTATATAAAACTATTCCTGCATTATTAAAGTCCGACCCTCAAATTATAATAAAACCGAAAATCATTAATATTCACTAAAAGATTATCTCGATATTGGCAATCCATTGAGAGAGCAGATAATTTTTGCATATTTTCACTTCTTATGTTAGCAAACCTTTAATATTCCAACGATTGTGCTTGCAAATCCTCATCCTTTTCAAGTATTAAAAGTATTATAAATAAAATTTATTTGAAAGTTAGCGTTTTATGAATTTTCAGAGATTAAACACGCTAAAGAAATTTATCGGTCCAACAATTCTTGTTTTGGTCGGAAGCTACATGCTTCACCGAAGCTGGTTTAAATGGCCTGATTTATTTATTGATTATGGCCGTGAACTTTACATCCCCTGGCAGATCACCCAAGGAAAAGTTTTATACGCGGAGATACATCATCTCTACGGCCCCTTTGCACAATATCTTAACGCTTTTTTATTTCAAATCTTCGGCACAGGACTTTCAACATTAGCCTATTTCAACATCTGTATGGTTATACTGCTTAGCATTATAATCTATGATTTGTTCAAATCCTCCTTTGGAAGTTTAATTGCTACGACAGCGGGTATCTGTTTTCTCATGGTCTTCGCGTTTTCCCAATATGGCGAAATTGGTAATTATAATTTTGTATGCCCGTATTCTCACGAAATAACTTATGGAATTATTTTATTTTTCTTAACACTGTTTATATTTAAAAATTATCTGGCCAATCCAAAACCAATTTACTTGTCGCTTATCGGATTTATGATTGGACTTATGTTCCTTACCAAAGTTGAAATTTTTATTGCCGGCTTTATATCAATTTTATCCGGGTTAATATTTGTTTTCTGGAGATTAAAGCCATTCAATCCACGGAAACAATTATTTAATTTACTACTTTTTTTCTTCCTACCTGTCATTGCTTTTTTTATTTACTTCAGTTTTCAGATGCCGCTCATTGAAGCTTTTAACTCCATAATTGCTTCTTACAAGAACATATTTATCGGCCCTCTGGTCACCAATATTTTTTATTTGCGTATATCCGGATTTGACAATCCCGCGCAAAACATTGCGCTAATGTTCAGGCAATTTGGGGGTTATCTTATTTTTTTTATTTTTACCGGTTTACTTTCATATTTATTCGCGCGCGTAACAAACAGAAAAATAAAATATGCAGGAATTATTATAACATTCTTAGTGATCATTTTAATCACATTCTCTAAACTTCTATCCATTAATTGGGAAGACATAGCAAGACCTTATCCGATCTTTCTTTCGCTGCTGCTTATTTCCCTTGTGACCAATCTAATTCTTAAACGAGAGGATAGACTTTTTGTTGAGAAGTATCTTCCGTTTATTTTACTTACCTTGTTTTCATTACTATTGCTTTTCAAGATGATTTTGAACGTTCACCTTTTTCATTACGGCTTCGCTTTGGCTATGCCGGCTTCTTTAGTAATGACTGCATTGTTACTCCATTATGCCCCGATGTTGATTTCCCCATGGGATAATAAAAATATCGTTGCCGGTTTTATAGGATTATTTATTTTTCTTACTTTACTTGCCTACTTAAATCTAACAAAAAATATTTATGATCTAAAGACATATCCTGTTGCCGAAGGCAGAGACAGGTTTTTAACTTTTAATGAAAAATTTAACAATAATGGTCCTATTGTAAATGAAACAATCAAATACATTGACAAATTAATGTCTGAAAAAGATACTTTTATAGTCCTACCTGAAGGTATAATGATTAATTATCTGACGAGAAGAATAAATCCTTCCCGTTACTTTGAATTTACTCCCAATATTGTTGAAGCAATAGGAGAGGAAAAGATTATAAATGAATTTTCATCAACTAATCCGTCATTTATAATTTTATTGGAAAAGGACACTTCTGAACATGGCGCTAGATATTTTGGCAAAGATTACGCCCTTAATATTTATTCATGGATTATTAATAATTATGATAAAGTGCTTCAGGTTGGAGAGGAACCATTTACTGGAAACGGCTTTGGAATTAGCATCGCCGGAAAGAAAAAATAAATTTCCCATCTTGTACAATTTCCGCTACTATAAAGAAAGAGGAACAAAAATAGTTAAATGAAAGAATGGTCAAAAAATAATGAGTTCAATTCTTTTAATTCCTGGAAAGGCCTTTTATACGCCGATTGGTACGAAGCCGTTTTAAAAGGCGAATTCAAACCGCCGGTTGAAGCCAGCTTAGATCCTATTCATCAGTGCAATCTCCTCTGTGAGCATTGTAACGCTCACGGTTATTTGACTAACCGAAAATTAAAAGACCGGCGCATGCCGGATGATCACCTGATAAACCTTGTCAAGTTTTTAGGCAACTGGGGAGTTAAGGCCATCTGCTTCGGCGGAGGCGGAGAACCGACTCTTCATACAAAACTTGCCGAAGTAATTCAATTGACAACGTCAATTGGTATGGAGGCCAGCGTAGCCACCAATGGAACATTATTTAATGACAATCTAATAAATTCTTTAAAACTTTGCCGTTGGGTTGGAATTTCCGTTGACGCGGCAACTCCAAAAACATACATAATCGGCAGAAATGAAGATCTTTTTAAAATCGCCGTCAACAACATGGCTTCATTGGTAAAGAAGGTAAAAAGAACAAAATCCAACTGTGATGTCGCCTACAAATTTCTTATTTTCGACTACAAGCTCCTTTGTGCATCCAGTTATGCGCTGATGGTAAAATTTATTTTTGTCCTGATACAAGACTAAAAAAAGAATTTCTACTGGGTAGTCATTACCCCGATCCGGAAAAAATTACGCAGATATGGGGAAATGCTCTTCACAAAAAAATGGTTTTCGGCAATAGCCCAGGCATCTGCCGGACCCGCTGCACTTTCGCGCCTTACAACAGGCAATGTGAAAATTTATTTACAGGGAAAGACCCGATGTGCTGGAGGTTTATTTAATGGAACGAGACGCGGGAGATATAATCGATCGTTGGGCGATCGCAAAACTGAAGGCTGAACGCATAGGAGCAGATGAAAGCAGAAATGAATATTCCTGGTTCTGCGAGGGCATAAAGGAATTAGAAATAAAATATCCGCAGATTGATTGGAATTCTTACAAGCAGGAAATATTATCCATTCATGGTAGAATTTGGAATCTGGAAAGCGGTATACGGCAGGGAATATTTGATGACAATTTGATGGAAGTCGGCCGGCTAGCTATACAAATAAGGGACTGGAATAAGAAACGGGTAGCCCTGAAAAATAAAATCAACGCTACAACAGGCGAAGGTTTTCAGGACATCAAAAAAGATCACGGCTCTGAATAAATAATCCGGAATGGCATAATGAAACGAACAAACGGCACATTGCACTACCTGCTGCTTGAAATGATATAAAATACGTTTTTGAGAGACTTGCTCGATAATTCCAACGCACAGGAGAACTGTGAATTGAAAACAACCTTAATTGTTTGCACATTGAACGAAATTGATGGCATGCGTGTTATCATGCCAAGAATAAAGAAGGAGTGGTGTAATCAAATAATTATTCTTGACGGCGGATCAACCGACGGCACAATAGAATATGCAAGGGATAACGGCTATTTTGTTTATGTCCAGAAAAAAAGAGGCTTCCGGTATGCTTATATAGAAGTTCTTCCATACATCGAGGGTGATGTAATTATTACCTTCAGCCCCGATGGCAATTCCATACCCGAATTAATACCAAAGCTGATAAAAAAGATGAATGCGGGTTATGATATGGTCATCGCGTCGCGGTATCTGGCTGACGCAAAAAGTGAAGATGACGATGCAATTACCGCATTTGGAAACTGGTTATTTACTAAAACTGTCAACCTGTTATTCGGAGCGCATTATACAGATGTGATGGTAATATTGCGGGCATATAAAAAACAATTGATTTATGATCTTGATTTAAACAAAGATGAAAGTTACGAGTTTCCTGAACGATTATTTAATACCCGTATAAGCTGGGAACCCTTGCTTTCAGTGCGCGCGGCAAAGCGAAAACTTAAGGTTATGGAAATACCCGGACCGGAACCGCCTCGCATCGGCGGCGAGCGGAAACTTCAGATCTGGCGCTGGGGAGCGGCATATTATTTTCAGTTTATCCGCGAAGTATTTAGTTGGCGATAAAATATAGGTCGGAATTTAAATTGCTTAATGTGTTTAAATTATATGACAGATAAAAAAATTGATATTCTGATTATTAAACCGGGCAGTCAGAAACAAATCTATGGCACGCTGAGCGCTTTCAATCTTACTGCTATTGAACCTCCGTTATGGGCCGCCTTATTGGCCGGATATCTTATCAATCTCGGTTATTCTGTTCTGATTTATGATGCTGAAGTTGAAGAATGGAACCATCAGGAAACGGCAAAAAAAATAAAAGAAGTAAATCCGATACTGGCAATGATTTCCGTTTCCGGAAGCAATCCCTCCGCATCCACCATGAACATGACGGGAGCTGGAAGCATTTTAAAACATCTTAAGGATATCGCTCCTGATATCAAAACAGTCCTTCACGGGTTACATCCATCATCACTGCCCGAACGCACTCTATGCGAAGAAGCGGTTGACTTCGTTTGCCGAGGCGAAGGTTTTTACACACTGCCTCATCTTATCGATACTTTAAAAAAAGAATCGGAAAATTTTCAAATGGCCGGCCTTTGGTTTAAAAAGGGAAAGAAAATATATTCTAATCCCCGCGCTTTTTTATTTAAAAATCTGGATACATTGCCGATGCCGGCATGGAATTTGTTGCCTATGAAAAAATATCGAGCGCACAACTGGCATTGTCTTGATGATATTCATCACCGGCAGCCTTATGGCGTTATTTATACCAGTCTGGGATGTCCTTTTAAATGCTCATTTTGTTGTATCAACGCCATATTCGGCAAATCAGGTATCCGTTATCGTTCTGCCCAAAAAGTGATTGGTGAAATTGATTATCTGGTAAATAATTTCGGCATTCGTAACATCAAGATTGCCGATGAACTCTTCGGAATGAATGAATCGCGCGTCGCGGAAATTTGCGATTTAATGATCGACCGCCAATATAATTTAAACATCTGGGCATACGCCCGCGTTGATACTGTAACCCCGCTCATGCTAAAAAAAATGAAAAAGGCCGGTATCAACTGGCTTGCCTATGGCTTTGAATCCGGCAGCAAGAAAGTATTGCGGGGAATTAGAAAATATTATTCAGAGAATCAAATAGAAGACAGCGTAAGAAAGACTTGCGATGAAGGCATCAATATTATTGCCAACTTTATGTTCGGGTTACCCGACGATAATTATAAAACCATGCGGGAGACGTTATGTCTGGCATTGGAAATAAATGCTGAATGGGCGAATTTTTATACAACAATGGCTTATCCAGGATCTAAACTCTATGATGACGCTGTTATAAAAGGATTGGCCCTGCCTGATACCTGGGCTGGATACTCACAATACGCCTATGAAACACTGCCTCTGTCGACAAACCACCTGACAGCAGCGGAAGTTCTTACATATCGTGATTACGCTTTCGAAGTTTATTTCCGGAATCCGCTTTATTTGAACAAAATCAGCAAAACCTTTGGCGAAGAAGCGGCGCGTCATATAGAAAAAATGACCGAACACAAATTGGAAAGAAAATATAAACAATTTCAGTCCTGATTGGTATCATCAATAAGAGAAGTGATTTTACTCATGGATGATTATAAAAAAACAGAAGAATCCTCATCTATTGATTGGCGTCGTTCACGGCTTTTAGAAAGCGGACTTTTCCTGTTGATTATTCTTATTGAAGCCGGAATCTTTTTTTATTTAATACAAGGGAAATGGATAGTCGGTGGACATGATGGTTTTCAATATCTTACCCTGCAATATTATTTCCTTAACAATGTCGTAAATTATGGCGAAATACCCCAGTGGATGCCTTTTATGACCCATGGAACTGTCGCTACCTGGTGGTATATGATCCAAAACGGAATCTTCCAGAATGTATTTCTTTTATCCGGAAGTTTATTTAAAAGCTTCAACTTTTTGCCACTTTTTTACGCGGGAATCTTTCTTGACGAACTTCTGCTTTTAGCCGGAACTTGGCTCCTGGCCAGAAGATTCTTTGCTTCACCTCTCACCGTGTTTTTCGTAACCCTGTCGATTATGGGATCCTGCATCTGGATGATTCAACCCTGGTTCAACTTTCATTTCTATTACGCGATTCCTTTAATTCTTTATTTTGTCCACATATTTCTGGACAGCGGGAAATGGCGTTATTATTTGTTAGCAGGCAATTTATTATTTATTCAGTCTTTGGGAAATCTTACTTATTATCTTCCCGTTATATCTTTAGTAATCTTTCTATATTTCTTTTTTTACTTTATATTCAATTATCAAGACACCTGGCAAAAAATAAAATCTCTCAAATTCGGCTGGTCTTATATTTTCACCACCACTTTAATTATCCTATCATTTGTTGTCTTATATATAGCTGCGAACATTGGAACAGATCAAATTGTAAATTATAATATGAGAAATCTGGATGGCACAACATCATTGGATGGATTTTTGACTTATGGCGGTAAACAAAGCTGGAAAACATGTTTGGAATTGATCTTTGGAATATCTCCCCTTCTGGATTATACTTTATATATAGGCATTCTTTGTGTTCCTTTTATTTTGTTGGGATTAATATTTAACCTGAATAAAAAAAATGTCCATTTTGCATTGATCATCGTTATTCTCTGGCTTTTCAGCATGGGAACATTCGTAAGTGTTTTCTTTTATTATTGCTGGCCGATGATGAAATATTACCGTCACCTTATATTGCTTTCTCCAATTATTAAAATCTTCCTTTGTTTTCTGGCCGGCTTCGGATTTGACGCGGTATTTTTCAATAAATCACCTATAAAGAATCTCTTGTTTATGAAAGTATCGTTAGCGGTCATATCCATTTTGATACTTGGCGTCTCTTTGCTGTTATGGTATTTATCCCATATATATCAGCTAGGTGTAATTCTTCTTGTTAGTGTATCCGCATTAGAAAATCTTAATCCTTTCACAATTTTATTTGATGAAAAAATTATGACTTCTATGCTTAACCGCGCCACTCTCTTTGCTTTGGCCGTTTCTATTTTGTTTGCTATTGCCTTCTTCATCAACAGAAAAAAATATTTTGCTACACTAATAATTTTATTCTTATGCTTTCATTGCGTTGATATATATGGTTTTAAGCTCTCCGAGATAAAATATAAAGCAACGCCTCTCAATGAAGAAATGTATAAAATTATGGATTTTCAATCTATGCCGTACCCTAAAAGAAGAGACATCTCTTTCAGCAATAATAATCCCCGAGCTAAAATATTCTCAATTTTACCACTTCAATTAAGTTCATTCACCTGGACAACAAATGCCTTTCTTTTTAAAGATGAACTTGGCAATGCACTAAGAACTGAGCATTGGCTTTTGCCCCTGGATAATTATATGAGGGCATACTGGGGTCAAGCCATCCATGATTTATCAATTAGACCTCGGGGACTAGTTTATTACACCAATATGGATTTCCCGACAGAACATCCCGCTACTTTAAAAATTTCAGGGGTCACCGAAGATAAAATCCAATTCTTTTCTCAAGCTGATTTCGTCTCTTCCGATGATATTATCGTCAAAAATATTACCAACCCAAATTATAAGGGCGATATTATTTTTCTATCTCCTCTTGAAAAGAATAAGAATGTAATTTCTGTTGACTCTTCAGATTCCTCGAATAATTATCTTTCCTCAAACAAACGCTTGCATCTTCCCTATCAGGTACAGCGTTTTGATTCGAATAATCTGGAGTTCACAACAAATGTAAATGACACAGAATCGGTATGGCTTTTATACAGTGACGTTTGGCATCCTTTCTGGAGAGCAACCGTAAACGGAGAAGAAACTCCTGTTTACAAAGCAAATCTTGCCTATAAAGCAATCAAACTGGAAAAAGGCTTCAATAAAGTGCATTTTTATTTAAAATCTGAATTAATGTCCTTATTTCATTTTATTTTTGGTTTAAACTCGCTTCTCTGGGTAATAATTATCATTGGCCTCGCGGGTAAGATTGTTGTAAATAGATTTAACGACTTAACAAATTATCAGAAGCATTATTAACATGTTTTTCACGTTATGAATGATTATAAAAAAACAGAAGAATTATCTTCAAATACAGATTGGCATCATTCACGGCTTATAGAAAGCGCCCTTTTCGTGCTGATTATTCTCATTGAGGCCGGAATCTTTTTTTATTTGATACACGGACGATGGATGCTAGGCGGACATGATGTATTTCAATATTTTTCCGGGCAATATTATTTTCTTAATAATGTCGTAAATTACGGAGAAATACCTCAATGGTCACCATTTATGACGCACGGCACATTAGCCACATTAGGATACATAGCTCCGAGTGGAATTTTACAAAATATATTATTTTTTTCTTGCGGTTTATTTAAAGATATAAACTTTTTGCCGCTTTTTTACGCGGGACTTTTTCTTGATGAACTACTGCTTATAGTCGGCACATGGCTTCTGGCTAGAAGATTCTTTGCTTCACATTTCACCGTGTTTTTCGTAACTTTATCCATAATGGGCTCATGTATATGGCTGTTTCAACCATGGTGGAATTTTCATTTCTACTATGCCATTCCGCTAATTTTGTTTCTCATCCATATATTTATGAATAGTAGCAAGTGGCGGTACCTTTTCCTGGCAGGCAATCTTTTATTTATACAGTTTCTTGGTAACTGTCCCTATTTTCTTCCTGTTACATCTTTAGTAATTTTTCTATATTTTCTCTTTTACTTTGTATTCAGCTATAAAGATACTTGGCAAAAAATCAAAGCTATCAAGTTCGGCTGGTCTTTTATTTTTACCACATTATTAATTATCATCTCTTTTTTTGCCCTATATACTGCCATGAATTTCGGAACAGATCAAATTGTAAGTTATAGTTCCATGAGAAATACTGACAGTTCGACGACATTGGATGTGTTTTTAACTTATGGAGGGAATTTAAGCTGGAAAGCTTGGTTAGAGATGTTTCTGGGAATTTCTCCATGCCTAGATTACACTCTATACGCAGGCATTCTCTGTGTTCCACTTATTTTACTGGGATTAATATTTAACCTGAACAAGCAGAACGTTCATTTCTTTCTGACTATCGTTATTCTTCTGCTTTTCAGCATGGGAACGTTCGTAAGCGTTTTCTTTTATTATTGCTGGCCTATGATGAAGTATTTTCGTCACCTTGCGTTAGCTTCTCCCATCATCAAAGTTTTTCTTTGTTTTTTGGCTGGCTTTGGATTTGACGCGATATTTTTCAATAAATCACATTGGAAGAATCCTTTCATTATAAAGACTTCATTGGCGTTCATATCCATTTTAATGCTTGGCATATCCCTACTTTTATATTCTTTATCCAATAACTATTATTTTTATGCGGATCTTATTCGCAGCATGGTACCACAATACCTTCCCGTGTTTAAAAGTTTCTTTAATGAAGATGTAATGGCTTCTCTTCTTGGCCGAACCACTCTTTTTGCTTTGACTGCTTTCGTTTTATTTGTTGTTTTATCATTCATTAAACAGAAAAAATATCTTACTCCTCTTATGATTTTATTATTAGCTTTGCACTGCGCTGACATATATGGATTCAAACTCTTCGAAATAAAACTGAAGGCTACTCCTCTTAATAAGGAAATGTATAAAATTACAAATTTTCAAAAAATGCCTTATCCTAAAAGAAGAGACATTTATTTTTGGAACAATAACCCCAGAGCTGAACTGCTTAAAGTTTTACCATCCCAAGAGCCCGGCACATTTTATTGGTCAACAAATGCATTTGTTTTTAAAGACGAACTTGGCAATTCATTCAGAACTGATTTTTGCATGTTGCCTCTGGATAATTATATGAGGGCGTACTGGAGACAATCTATACATGATTTATCAGTTAAGCCACATGGCTTATCTTATAATGAGTTCAAACTTGATTTTCCACAAGAACATCCGGCAGCTTTAAAAATTTCAGGAGTTACTGAAGATAAAATCCAATTCTTTTCTCAGGCTGATGTCGTTTCTTCCGATGATGTTATCGTCTCAAATATTACCAACGCAAATTATAAAGGCGATATTAT
>JAPLJP010000019.1 GCA_026388535.1 Deltaproteobacteria bacterium
AGATTCTGGAAAAAAAGGAAGAAGACATCCGCAAACAGCGGCTGGCTGCGGGACTTTCAGAATGCTGGGACGCGGTGCCGGTGAGCGGCGTGGAGAACGCGGCGTATTATTATTCCACGTACAACGCGAAAGACAATGTCAGCACAACGAAAAACCGCAAAATTATGGTTCTGGGCGGCGGACCCAACCGCATCGGTCAGGGCATCGAGTTTGATTACTGCTGCGTGCACGCGGCTTTCGCTCTGCGCGATGAGGGCATCGAATCCATCATGGTCAACTGCAACCCGGAAACAGTCTCTACTGACTATGATACATCCAATAAACTTTATTTCGAACCGCTCACAGTGGAAGATGTTTTAAGCATTTACGAAAAAGAAAAACCGGAGGGTGTGATCGTTCAATTCGGCGGACAGACTCCGCTCAATATCGCGGCGGATCTAGCCAAGGCCGGGGTAAAAATTATCGGCACATCGCCCGAAACAATTGATCTTGCCGAAGACCGCGACCGTTTCCGCAAAATGATGGACAAACTGGGCATTCCCATGCCCAAATCCGGCATGGCCAGCAATCTGAAACAGGCGCTCAAAGTCGCTGGTGAAATCGGTTATCCCCTGATGTTGCGTCCCTCTTACGTACTTGGCGGACGCGGCATGGAAGTTGTTCATGACGAAGAAATGCTTAAACGTTATGTAAATGCCGCCGTCGGCGTCACACCGGATCGGCCTATTCTTATTGACAAGTTTCTGGAAAACGCCATCGAAGCAGAAGCGGACGCAATTTCGGACGGCACGGACGCTTTCGTTCCGGCGATTATGGAACATATTGAGCTTGCCGGCATCCATTCCGGTGATTCCGCCTGCGTGATTCCGCCTATCAGCATTCCGGCGCGCCATATAGATACGATAAATGATTACACAAAAAAAATCGCCGTGGAGTTCGGCGTTGTCGGACTTATGAATATTCAATACGCTATCACCAATGATATCGTTTACATTCTGGAAGCCAATCCCCGCGCTTCGCGCACCGTGCCGCTGGTCTCCAAAGTATGCAACATTTCTATGGCGCGTCTGGCCACACAAATCATGCTGGGTAAAAAGCTCAAAGACTTGAAGCTGAAAAACAAAACTTTCCACCATTTCGGCGTGAAGGAAGCTGTTTTCCCCTTCAACATGTATCAGGAAGTCGATCCGGTTCTGGGGCCGGAAATGCGCTCCACTGGCGAAGTTCTTGGCCTGGCGGATTCCTTCGGTATGGCTTATTATAAGGCGCAGGAAGCGACTCAGCAAAATCTTCCTTCGGAAGGCACCGTTCTTATTACAGTGGAGGACAAGGACAAGGGCGGCGTTCTGGAAGTTGCTCACGCGTTTAAGAAAATAGGCTTCAAAATCAGGGCTTCGGAAGGAACTCATAAATTTCTGAAAGAAAACGGAATAGCCTCCGAGAAAATTTTAAAAATGCACGAGGGAAGACCCAACATTGTTGACGCCATCAAGAACGGTGAGATTCAACTGGTGATTAACACGCCGGCGGGACGCCTCAGTAAATATGATGATTCCTACATCCGCAAAGCGGCGATTAAATATAAAATACCCTATATCACCACAATCGCAGCGGCAGTCGCTGCTGTAAAGGGCATTGCAGCATTTCGACAGGGACACAGCCGGGCGAAATCTTTGCAAAGTTACCATGCGGAGATTAAGTAGGGGGCTGTTGAAAAACGCTCATCTACTGTGTTGCGCTGCAAACCGCACCGCTCAACGTATGCAAATATACGCCTCGCGGTTCGGCTTTTTGCGCGCCTTGCATCTGAACATTTTTGAACAGCCCCTTTGTCCCTAATTCCCTTTGATAAAAAAAAGTATTACAACTGTTACATTAGATC
>JAPLJP010000099.1 GCA_026388535.1 Deltaproteobacteria bacterium
CCGATTTTCATGTAACGCTGGACAAGTGATATGGATGCCTGTCCCAGTTCTCCGACCAGGGCAACGGCTTCGTCATATTTTTCATCAAAATCGTCGTCACTTTCATGCGAACTCTGCGCGGCGGCCAGCGCGAATTTTTCAATGGAGGAATCATACGCAGGCTGTGCCTGCATCTTAATGAAATCAACGATACGGGAAATTTCCTTATCCGAAACGTAAGCTCCGTGGATGCGGGACAGTTTGGATGTGCCCGGCGGAATAAAAAGCATGTCTCCGGCGCCGAGAAGTTTTTCCGCGCCCTGCTGGTCAATGATCGTGCGGGAATCAATTTTGGAAGAGACCTGGAACGAAATGCGCGTGGGGAAATTCGCTTTAATTAAACCGGTGATTACATCAACAGAAGGCCTTTGTGTAGCGATGATAAGATGAATGCCGGCCGCCCGCGCCATCTGGGCCAGCCTTGTGAGTGATTCTTCAACGTCCCGCGGCGCTACCATCATCAAATCGGCCAACTCGTCGATAATTACAATAATGTAAGGGAGCTTAGAGTGTTTTATTTCCTGATCAGCTTTGGCGCTGTCAGTTCTGTCGGCTGTTTTTTGAGTTTCAATATCGGGGTCAACTTGTTTTGGTAACGCTAAAACAGTTTTGCTCTTCAGGCCTTTTAAAAGCAGTTCATTGTAAGTTTCAATGCTTTTTGCTTTCAGGTCGTTGATAATCCGATAGCGTCTTTCCATCTCTTCCACTGTCCAGCGCAAAACCTGTGACGCTTTTTTCGGATCAACGACTACAGGATGCATTAAGTGCGGAATGCCTTCGTAAGAAGACAGCTCCAGCCTCTTGGGATCAATCATGAGGAACTTGACATCATCAGGCTGGGCTTTAAAAAGAATACTGCAGATCATGGCGTTGAGCGCGACGCTTTTGCCTGAACCGGTAGTACCGGCAATGAGCAAATGAGGCATTTTTGTCAAATCAGCAACCACGGGTGTGCCCACGAAATTAACGCCCAAAGCGATCGGCAGACGGAAAGATGATTCCGAAAAAGAATCATTGTCGAGCACTTCTTTGAGAAAAACCGACTCCCTTTTTAAATTTGGTATTTCAATCCCGATTACCGATTTGCCGGGAATAGGAGCAAGAATGCGGATACTCGGAGCCATCAGTGCCAGGGCAAGATCATCAGAGAGGTTGACTATTTTGTTGATTTTAACTCCCGGGGCTGGTTCCAGCTCATACATAGTGATTACCGGTCCGGGCATTACTTCCACCACGCGTCCCTCAACTCCGAAGTCGGACAATTTTTTTTCCAGAATGCGGGAATTGGTGACCAGAGAATCCCGTTTCACGCGGGCATCCTTGTGCGGCGCTTCTTCCAGTAATGTAAATGGCGGAAGCTGGAACTGGTCATCTATTTTTGCTTTGGTGAAATTAAAATGGGTTTGCTCGACTTTTTTCGGGGGAGCCTTTTTTGCCACCACCGGAGTTTCTTCGATTACCACCGGTTGCGGTTTATTTTCTATTTTTACACTTTCAAAGACATAATTTACAAAAGACGAGATACGTTTTTTGCAGAGATTGAATAAAGCTATTGCAAATTGGGAGACTCGCTCAGTTACAGACACAATTGAAAATTCAACCATGAAAGTCAGCGCCACCACAAAAATCAGAAATAAAATTATGTAGGTTCCCGCGGCATTAAAATAGACGCGGAGCTGACCGACAATAGAAACGCCTATTAAGCCGCCAGTACCGTTTTTCAGGGATTCTCCGTAAATGGTGACGCTTCCGCTGATAAGGAGCGCCATAATTCCGGCGAGGGAAAGAACAAAAAATAAAAATCCCGCTGACCGGCTGGCGCTAATTGTAAATTCAGACCGCAAAATAAGATCCGAACTTGCCGGTAAAATTATGCGTTGCCTGACCACTGGCGACAAAATGGGTAAATGAAGGGTCCTGCGGATGGTAGGAAACAAGACACAAAAGTAAAAAAAGAGCCAGGGATAGACAAACGGCTCCTTTAATCTCCCGGGTTCTTTTATTATCGGCTTGTTCCTTTTGCATGTTATATTATTGCCGTAAGTTAAGATAATTTGTCAATAAAAATAATTATTTCAGAAAAATGACGATTTGACAAGTAGAGTAAAAATTTTGTTGCCGGATTCCGGATCGCTTTTTTCTATGGGGAAAATACTTCTTATTTCTACCTTAAGCCTGCATATTTCAATCTTATGCCGGCATCTCTTTCTTTCCAAAAAGGCTCACGCAGTTCTTTCCTCTATTTTTAGATTTGTAGAGAGCCTCATCCGCCGTGTGGATAAGTGCTTCCTTTTCTCCCGCATGCTCCGGATACGTGGAGACGCCCAGGCTGATGGTCACATGTAGTTTTTGATGTCCATAGGGGATTTCAAGTTCAGCCACGCTGGCGCGGATTTTTTCGGCAGCGATCATGGCTTGTCGGGCATCCGTTTCGGGCAAGATCAGGACGAACTCTTCACCGCCATAGCGCGCCGCGACATCCTCAGTACGAGAGTTTTTCTTGACGGCACTGGCCACTTCCTTGAGAACCTTGTCGCCTAGTTGATGGCCATAAGTGTCATTGAAAGCTTTAAAGTTATCGATATCCATCATAATGAGCGCAACTTGTTTGTTATGACGGCGGGAACGCTTCATTTCCTGGTCCAGAAGGAGCTGAAAGTAACGATGCACATAGAGCTTGGTCATGCCATCGGTAGTGGCCAATTCAAAGAGTCTGGCGTTTTCTATGGATATGGAGGCCTGGGCGGAGATGATTTGGAGGATTTCCAGACGCTCGGGAGTGAAGGCGTTAGTGGTCAAGTTGTTTTCCATATACAGGATGCCCGTGAGAATGCCCTTGTTCAGAATGGGGGTGCACAGGATAGATTTGCAGCGTGTGCGCATGATGTAGGGGTCGTTCATAAAAGGGCCTTCCTGCACGGCATTTCCGAGGATAACATCTTTCCCGCTACGGTGGACGTAGTTGACAATGGCAAGACAAAGGCCGGTGCACTCCTTTAACGCCATGGATTGCATCACACGAAATTCGTCTTTATCCACATCTTCACTGGCCTCAATGATCAGTTCACCATCCGATTCAAGAATTAGATAGCCGCGCTGGGCGCCGGCATTGGCAATTGACATGTGCATAATCTTCTGCAGGAGACGGTCCAGCATAATTTCGCTGGAGATGACCTGAGAAACCTGCATGACTGTGGAAAGGTCGAGCATGCTCGAACTGCTAGTGGTATCGGTGGATCCAGTCATAGTAATAGTTCCCGTGGAATACTGTTTTTGCTCCGCGGGGATTAGCGACGCGTATTTTTCTTCAAGTTCCTTGGCTTTGGCTGATGCGCCCCAGGAGGTATAGCATCTATAGGCGCGCTGCATTAACAAATTGGCCTCATCCTTATCGGATCCGACGAGGTAAAAAATTGCTAAGCGTTCGCAGGCAATGGCTTCAATATGCAAATATCCATTCTGCTTCGCGCCTTCGATAGCCGCATGATAGAGTTTTTGCGCTTTCCGATAATGGCCTTTCATAGCCATAATTTCGGCGGCCACAAGATCATATTTATGCTGGAAATTTTCGGGACAGGATTTTGCCCACGTCCGCATCTTCATCTGGTTCAATTGGAGGCGTATTTTATATAATATTCTCTCCATGAAACCGGCATCGGGATAAGATGCCGTAAGCGTCAGCGAATAGTAGAGATAAAATTCGGGTATATGCAGATTCCCCAGGGCAATTTTTCCCCCGGCAAGCTGATGCATAACAGAGGCAAGATCACGGCATTTTGATAATTCACCGAACAGATAGTTTATCCTCAGTCTGACGAGAGAGAAATAAAACGTCCCGAGCATGTTATTTTCAGATTTGTAATAATTTGCCTGCTCATCTTCATTAAAACCATCACCGTTTAAGCTGCCTCTGGCTTCAGTCAGACCTTTGAGGCAGAGGCACATTCTTGTATTTTCCGAGTAGTTGCGTGCTATAAAGGGATCTTTGCCTCCCAACTGGAAATCTTTGTACTTTCCGTATTCTTCCAGGATATTGTCGATATTATCTCCCAGCATGATGCGGGTCATGCCCAGCAGATTCACGCTGTGTCCGCTGAATATCAGGTCGCCGGTCTCGATCCCATGTTTGTAGGCGTTTCTGTAGTAATCAAGGTCGTATTTGGCGTGTTTCTGCCAGTGCTGGATAAACATCGGAAAAGCAAATTCCACGCGGCATCTGTTTTTTGTGTCGGCAATCTTTTCATTGAGTTTTAATGCCGCTGATCCGAATCTGTAGCCGTGCTGATAAAAGCCAAGGGATGATCCCACAATGGAGCCCATGGCAATATAGGCGAAAGGTGAATATTCAAAATTTACTTCCCATTCCATCAGCAGATAAATCCCATTTATTACTATGTACGCAAATAAATTGGGGTTGTAATAAAACGCCACGGTGCCGGTATGTATTGCCAGATACGCATAAGATAATGTTTCCCGTAATTCGAGCGTGGGATTTATAAACGAGTGTGACGGATGCAACCGCAAATATTCAGTGACCAATTCTTCCATATGCGTTAAATTTTTCGGTTCGGGAATATATTGCATATCAATAAGATCTTCTATCTTCTTACGGCCGAATTTTAATCTGAGTTTCAGCAGTTCCAACCCAAGCCGGGCATCACTTGGATTTTGGGGCAGTTTAAAGCCGACCATTTTCATGCCTTCAATACCAACTCTTAAGGCATCTTTATAATTTCCCTGCGTTGTGTATAATGCTATCATCAGAGAATGAACATTGGCCTTGTCAATATTCGATTTTGCATTTTTTACCACAATATCAAATATCTTTTCGGCATCGCTCAAGTTCAGGTTGAGATACTCGCATTCAATAGCCTCTTTGTATATGGAATAGGTAAGTTCATAATGGCTAGCCCAGCAATAATCAGGCAGGAGTCCGATGCTGGTTTTTAAATAAGAAGAAGCCGAGGCGTATGCTGTTGATTTTTTCGCTTTTTGAGCGGCTTGCAGATTGAGTGTCGCGAGCCTGACCATTTCATCCGTTCCGGTTACGAGCCTGATTCCTCTGTTTAGCTGATCGACAATATAAAATATTTTTTCATTAAGATGTTTCGAGTCGGTTTTTTTTAGCACATTATTGCCTATGCGATAGTGCATTTCCGCCTTTTCATTTTCCGGAATCATGGAATATGCCGCTTCCTGAATGCGGTCATGATGAAACCTGTACATATTTCCATAAAGGCTTACCATGTCCTCCTGAACCGCGGATGTGAGATCAGCAAGAGTTTCATCAATTGATTTTCCCGAAACAACAGACAACGACTCAAGATCAAACCTGTTTCCGATACAAGCGCATATCTTTAATATTTCCTGCGTATTCTTCGGGAAACGGGAAATTTTTTCCGCCATGAACTCTACAACGTTTTCGGTAACCTGCATCTCCCTGATTTTGTTTATATCCCACTCCCATCCGGTTTTGACATTGAGCTCAAGCATATGGTTATCATAAATGTTTTTTAAGAACTGGATAACGAAGAAGGGATTTCCTGCTGTTTTCTTGTTGATAAGCTCGGCAAGAGGCATGGATCTTTCCGTGCTACAGGCAAGTACATTCATAATTATCAAATTAATATTAGTCACATCCAGAGGGCCAAGTGTTATGGTGTTTATATTTCTGCCTTTTTTACGGATTTCATTAAGAGCAAGTGTAAGCGGATGGACATGACTTACTTCATTGTCCCTGTATGCTCCTATCAAAAACAAATATTTTGTTTCCTGAGAGGTCATTATGTTTTCTAAAAGATTTAAACTCGCCTGGTCAGCCCACTGGAGATCATCCAGGAAAAGCGCAACGGGATGATCTTGGGTTGTAAAAACATTTACGAATTTTTGAAATACCATGTTAAATCTGTTTTGTGATTCTTCCGGACCAAGCAAAGGTACGTCGGGCTGTTTGAGGATAATAAGTTCCAGTTCCGGTATGACATCCGTTATGACTTTCCCATTAGGTTCAACAGCGGAAAGCAGTTTTTCTTTCCACGTTTGTATTTTCTCCTCGCTCTCGGCGATAATCTGCCTTATGAGTCCCTGAAAGGACTGAATAATAGCGCTGTACGGAACGTCTTTTCTGAACTGGTCGTATTTACCGAAAATGAAGTATCCCTTTTTAGCCACGATCGGCTTGTAAATTTCATTAACAAGAGCCGATTTGCCGATTCCCGGTTGACCCGTTACCAGCATCATCTCGCTGGCACCATTGCTTGCCTGCTCAAAGGATTTCATTAATGCGTCCCGCTCCTCTTCGCGGTCAACAAGACTCCGTGGGATATTAAATCTTATGGAAATATCTTTCGTCGCTATTAAGAATTCATCAATGACACCTTTTTTATCCAGCTGATTCAAACATTCATCGATATCAGCCATTAAACCCAGGCAGTTCTGATACCTCTCCTCAGGATTTTTTGATAACAGCTTCAGAATAATAGCTGATAATACAGGCGAGATGGAAGGAATCAGGTCGCTCGGAGGATAAGGATGTCTCGCGATATGCGAATGGATTAATTCCATCGGATCTTTCGATTTAAAAGGAACCTCGCCAGTCAGCATTTCGTAAAATGTTACGCCAAGGGAGTACATGTCTGTACGGTAATCGACGCCCCGGTTCATCCTGCCGGTTTGCTCAGGGGACATATATGATAGTGTTCCTTCGATGACATCAGGATTATACAGCTGATCATTCGCATGTGTTAATACCGCGGAAATTCCGAAGTCAGCTATCTTGACCTCGCTTAGTTGGGAATTGACCAAAATATTATCAGGCTTAATGTCTAGGTGAATGATATTCTTCTTGTGAATTAATCCCAAGGTTTCGGATACTTTTGATGAAATCTGTAAAAAAGATTTTAATCCGAGCTCTTTTGTTTTTAATATCTCTTTCAGCGATACGCCGCCGAAATCCTCTTCGATGATGGCATATTTGTCATTATTCTCAACCAAATCTAATATTTTAATTATGTTTTCAATATCGAGTTTTTTTACAAGATTATATTCCTGTTTGAATCGCGCGATCTCCGAAGGGGTTGGATACATGGTTTTCAGTATTTTAATAATAACCGGTTGCGATTCATTTTCTTTATGTCCTCGGTAAATAATTGAATTTCTGGTTTCGTTGATTTTTTCCAGCAGAATATAATTTGCAAATTTTTCCATGATTTTATCTCTCTAATAATAAATACTTTTCTAAATGAAGCCACTGATATAATTGGAAAAATTGTAAAGCATACATAATGATAAAGGCTTTTTTTAAGTATCGAATAATTTGTTGATTAATTCAAGAAAAAATTTATTTATTAATTTTGCGACTGAATTCCCTTTCCGGTTCTTTTGACAGGTAAACGGTATCTTATCTTTCTCCGGCCTTTACACATTAATTCGTGCACTTATATTGCAATACGGACTTGAAGCATATTTGATTTAGAAATAGTATCAGGCGCCTTTTCCTTAATGTCAGTAGTAAATAAATTTTTATTTATTGACAACAATTAATGTAAACAATCCGAAAATCCAGCAATAGTACGCGAAGAATCTTAAACGCGCTTCGCGGATAACCAGAAAAAATAGTTTAAGAGATATTAATCCCGCTGACGCTGCGCAAACAAAACCGATAAAGTATGGCCATATTTCCGAAGAAGGAATATTTTTGAAATAACCGGCCTCTAAAATTACCGCGCCGCACACTGCCGGCAGGGAAAGCAGAAAAGAAAAACGCGCTGCCGCTGGCCTGTTCAGCTTGCGGAAAATACCGGCGGTTATCGTGGCGCCGGAACGGGAAATGCCCGGCAGAAGAGCCACTGCCTGGGCAAGTCCGATTAAAACGCTGTCGGCAAGGTTTATTTCTTTTGCCTCTCGCCGGGCATTTTTTACTTTGTCGGAAAAAAATAGCAGGAATCCCGTAATGATTAAAAAAAATGCCGCCGCCCGGGCGGATTCGAAAACGCTGTGGATGTAATCTTTAAAAAATAAACCGACGAAGGCGGCTGGGATGGTGCCGACAATTAAAAAGAGAATAAGCTTTCTTAATACTGTAGGATAGGTATCGCCGGAGATTGCTACATCTTTCTGAGGGAGGAGAGCTTTGAGCATATCTCGGATATCGGCGCGGAAATAAAAAGCCACGGCAAACAGCGTGCCCAGATGCAGTATAGAGTCAAACGCCACTCCCGGCTGATGAAAATCAGGCAAAAAACTTTGAAGTATAACCAGATGAGCGGAACTGCTGACGGGAAAAAGTTCAGTTAAGCCCTGAACGATTCCCAGAATTATAGCTGTAGAAAGATTCAAATATCCTCGCTTTTCAGATCTTTAATATTTAAAGCTCCCGGTTCCAGCCGGGAATTATAATTTTTAATGATGGCATCTCTAACCTGTTCAATAAGTTCATGTCGTTTTTCAATATCAAAATTTTTCACTTCTATAGGTTTTCCGATGACCAGCTTTATTTGACCGGGCTTTATTCTCAATGATCTTTTGGGCATAATCCGTCCACTGCCTATAATAGAGACAGGCACGATAGGTACGCCCGACTTAATGGCGAGGTAAAAAATGCCCTGTTTAAAAGCTTTGATTTCTCCGTCGCGGCTTCTTGTGCTTTCCGGAAAGGTCATGATTGATTTTCCCCTCCGGATGCGCAAAGCGGCTTCATCAATGCTATGCATGGATTTCTCGCGATTACTTCGGTCAATTTCAATGTATCCGGCACTTCTCATTGCCGCGCCGAATATGGGAATAGCGAATAATTCTTTTTTTGCAATCCAGCGGAATTGAACAGGGATATATGCCAGGGAAATTAAAATATCGAAGTCGCTTTGGTGGTTGGCCATAATAATTTGCGGTTTTCCACGCAGGAGATTTTCTTCGCCGATTACTTTCACTTTTGTATTGCATATTAAAAGTAAAATTTTAGCCCAGAGATTGGCTACCTTATGAATTTTGTTGTCGGCATCAGGAAAAATCGAAAAAACCACTGACCAGAAAGACATAAACGCGGTTATGGCAATACCTAACGTGACTAATAGCGCCGAATGAAGCATAAACTTTCTTCCCTATTATGGTAATTGTAGTGTTATGGCAAATTTTTACTTGATAATATTACTGAAGTCAATAATGAATTATATGCGATGACTTATCTGCGGCAGAAGAGGAAAAAACCGATATGGTGCGATTTGGCGCAATAATCATTCAAGTTTGAATCCCTTCTCTCTGAACAACCTTAAGCACGCTTCCACAATTTCGCTGTCATAGAGAATTCCCGCGTTATGTTCAATTTCTGCGAGCGCGATTTCAATTCCCAGAACAGGCCTGTAGGGACGGTAGGATAGCATGGCCTCAACCACATCGGCAACGGCAAGTATGCGGGCTTCTATGAGAATATCTTCATCTTTTAATCCCTGTGGGTATCCGGAACCGTTTATACGCTCATGGTGCTGATAAACAATATTGGCCAGCGGCCAAGGAGATTCCACGTCTTTTATAATATCATAACTGTGTTTAGAATGGGCTTTGACAAGAGAAAATTCAAGATCGGTTAAAATTGTCGGTTTGCACAGGATTTCCGAAGGGATGGAAATCTTTCCAATATCATGAATGGCGCCGGCCATGCGGATTCCTTCGATTATTTCCTGAGAGAGTTTCATTTCGGTGGCGATGGCTCGGGCGAGATCGGCGACTCTTCTCTGGTGGCCTGCCGTGTACGGGTCTCTTGCTTCCGACGCGATACCCAGCACCTGAATAGTTGTCTTGATAGATCTACGTAAACTCTCCAAAGTTTTGTTGAGTTTTTCTTCAGCTTTTCTGCGCTTGGTGACATCCTGATAAATAACTTGAGACTGTATCTGTCCGTTCCAGAAAATTTCTTTGCGGAAAACATGGACATGGCGCACTTCACCGTTTTTTCTCACAATGCTTATTTCGTACTCAGACGGACCATGTACACCCCTTAACCTTTTTTCCTTTCTCTGTTGAAAATCAGCATAACTTTTTGGTGTATAATGATTCTGGAGAGCCGCTTTTTGTAGTTTTTTAACGCTATCGTAGCCATATATATCCAGAACAGCCTTATTGGCATAAATTGTTTCGCCCTGTTGTGTTACTATACGCACACCCAGCGGAGAATCATCAAGAGAATGGTGAAAATTTTCTTCACTTTTTCGCAGAGAATCTTCCACTTGTTTTCGTTCAGTGACGTTTCTGCCTTCGCCCAGGATGGACACAGGTCTTCCATTTTTATCGCGGATAAAACTGAAGGCGCATTCGATCCATAAAGTCAGGCCGTCTTTAGAGCGGAATTCTAGTTCCAGTAATCGTTTTGAGTACTTGTTTTGAGGAACTTTTAGAGCTTTGGCCATTTCAATGGAAAAAAATTCCATCGCTTTTTGTAAAGACATTGCTGTGAGAATCTTATCCAATGGGAGCTCTATAAATTCATCTATATTGTATCCCAGCAATTTCTCCACTGACGGACTGATATATGTAATTTTTAGATTCAGATCCATGAGCCAGACTTGGTCTTTAACATGGTCCGCCAGAAGACGATATTTGGCTTCGCTTTGCCTGAGTAATTCCTCCGTATGCTTACGCTCGGTGATGTCGTGTATAATTCCTCTGAAACCTATTGGTTTGCCGGATGAATCTTTTTGCAAAGAAGCGGATTGTTCAATGTATCTCTTTGTTCCGTCTTTTCTTATGATCTGCCAATCGAATTCTTTGGTCGGTTCTCCTGTCCTGTAAACTTTATTAAACGCCTGAAAAACTTTTTTAGCGGTTTCCTTATCCGTGTAATGCCGGTTGTTCATGCCCATCAATTCCTCTCTGGAGTAGCCGAGAAGTTTGCAAACAGAATTGTTGAAGAATGTCAGATTGCCGGCAAGATCTATTTCGTAATAACTCTCTTCGGTGCTTTCCAAAATGGTCCGGTATTTTTCTTCGCTATCACGCTGCGCCTTTTCCGACTGCTTGCGGGAAGTCATATCTATCATAACTATAAGAAAATATTTTTCCCCCTGACGCTCGATAATCTCTGCCGAGAAAAGGCCCTCGAGAATCGTGTCGTCTTTACGTCTGACCTTCAACTCAAAGTTTTCTATATTGCCTTGCTCTTGCAGTTGTTGTACAATATTACGGTGTTTTTCCGGGTGTACAAAGATATTCAATTTCACAATGGTTTTACCGATAACTTCTTTCCGTGTAAAACCAAAAGTTTTCAGAAATGTGTCATTGACGTCAATAAATTTTCTTTCGGGCAGGCTGACCAGCGCCATTGCCGCCGGATTATGATTGAAAAGCAGATGGGATTTTTGCAGCCAATCATTATGCTTACGCTTTTCAATCTTTTTATTGGATTTATCCTTAAAAGAATAAATATCTTCTTTCATTATTCTTGTTCCGTTGATTAATTGTCGCACGGAAGCAGAAGGAGTTTTGCGTTTGAAGTTTTCTGTTGTTTTTCCCACAGTCTTCATTCTTCCCATCCATCTTTACTTTATATGAATTATTGAAAAATTGCTGCGCAAATATAATAAAGTATAAAATATTTTTTGCGTTTTAATGTGTTCGTTACAGCACATGATTTTAATAATTTCCAAATTAATTCAGATATTGGTAAAAAATTCAATTAAGAAAAGTATTTTGCCGGCTGGCCAAATATTTATTCGAGCTTAAATCTCTTATCCCTGAATAGCTTTAAACAAGCATCCGCTACCTTGCGGTCATAAAGAATTCCTGCGTTATTTTCAATCTCTTCCAGTGCTAATTCAAGTCCTAAAGCCGGCCTGTAGGGACGATAGGATGTCATAGCCTCTACCACATCGGCGACGGCAAGGATACGGGCTTCGATTATTATATCTTCCCCCTTTAATCCCCGCGGATATCCTGAACCGTTTATGCGTTCATGGTGCTGATAGACGATTTCGGCTAATGGCCAGGGAGATTCAACGTCTTTCATAATTTCGTAACTGTACTGAGTGTGAGCTTTGATAAGAGAAAACTCAAGGTCAGTCAGCATTGACGGTTTACAAAGGATTTCCGAAGGTATGGAAATTTTTCCAATGTCGTGAATGGCGCCGGCCATGCGGATTCCTTCAATTGTATTATGAGGAAGTCCCATTTCGGTGGCAATGGCGCGGGCAAGATCGGCGACCCTCCTTTGGTGGCCTGCTGTGTAAGGGTCTCTTGCTTCCGATGCGATACCCAGCACCTGAATGGTTGTTCTGATGGATCTTCGTAAAGTTTCCAGTGTCTCTTTTAGTTTTTCTTCGGCCTGTCTGCGTAATGTTATATCCTGATAGATGACTTGAGACTGTTTTTTACCGCTCCAAAAGATTTCTTTTCGTAAAACATGTACATGGCGTATTTCGCCGTTCTTTCTCACGATGCTTATTTCATATTCAGGTGGGCCAAGCTCGCCCCGCAGTCTTTTTTCCTTTCTTGTTTTATAATTATCATAGCTTTCCTTGGTATAACGTTCTTGCAGGGGGGTGTTGTTCAGCTCCTCGACACTATAATAGCCATATATATCTAAGATTGCCTTGTTGGCATAAATTGTTTCGCCTTCTGTTGTTACTATTCGCACGCCCAGCGGAGAATCATCAAGGGAGTGGCGGAAGTTAATTTCACTTGCTCGCAGGTCATATTCCATTAGTTTGCGTTCTGTTATATCTCTTCCTTCTCCCAGAATGGACACTGGTTTTCCATTTACGTCCCGGATGAAACTAAACGAGCTTTCAATCCATAAAAGTTTGCCATTTTTACAGCGGAATTCGAACTCCAGTAAACGAGTTGATGAATATCCTCGAGGAGCTTTCTGAGCTTTAGGCATCTCCTTTGAAAAGAATTCCATCGCTGCCCGGTAAGATGTTGCCGGAAGGAGATTCTCCAAGGGAAGATGTTTAAGCTCTTCAAGGGTATACCC
>JAPLJP010000092.1 GCA_026388535.1 Deltaproteobacteria bacterium
TTTACGGAGAAGAAGCTTTATTTTTTACCTTTATCAATACGCTGGCGACAGATGATTGCCCATCAGGGAAAGAAACGCCTGCAGGAAGCACAATTTTAGTATCAAGCGTCGTCGTAAAAAATATTTTTTGCAGGTCAATTGGTTCCGTCTCTATTTTAATTTGTTCCGGTTTAGCCTGTGAACCGATTAAGACACGAATCTTTGACGGAGTAACGCTTATTTTCTGCAAAGAAAGATTTTCCGATAATGAATTTTGCGTGTTGATATGAACGGGAAAAGTCCAGGGAATAGATTTAGAGGCATAAACGTGAATTTTCGCCGGAACAATATCAGCAATCGTTAAACTTGACGGCGCGTTAACCATATCTTTGGTGAAAGTAAATTCACGTTTTTTGTCTATCACAGCAGACAAATCCAGAGATAACTTCAGCGAACGCTCGTCCAGAAGACGAAACGCCTGCTCAGGTCCCTGAAGAATAACCTTTGTTTCTGTTACCTGTGGTTCATCTATCTGCCAGTTTTGCGGAACATTCTTATATTCAACGGGAATAATAAAATCGCGGCGAACAATTTCCCTCTGATAGCCAAAGGCAATCCATAAAAGACATGCCATACCCAGGGCAATTATTTTCTCCCGAGTGTTTTCTTTGAGCCAATTCAATGCAGGATGTGATTTTTTACCAGGCGTGTTGCGAATATAAAATTGCTCCAATGTTTCATGCAGTACAGCGGCATTTTGAACCACGGTGAGGTTTTCCAGATAGGCAAGAGATATGGTTCCCTTTTCTTCGGAAACCACTATACATATCGCGTCGGATCGTTCTGCAAGACCAAGCGCCGCCGTATGGCGTAATCCGATATTGCCGTATTTTGACGTATTTATCGCAAGCGGCAGATGACAGCCGAACATCGTGATGCGGTCGCCGTTAATTATAACTGCGCCATCGTGACCTATGGAATGAGGATCGAAAAGGCTTTCTAAAAGAGGTTCGCTGACAATTCCATCCAGGCTTGTTCCTCCGTTTATATGCCTCTCCAGAGGATCGATTCCCTGCAGAACAATCAGAGCCCCAATGCGTTTCTTCGCCAGATTTGCCGCTGTTTGCGCGATTATTTCCGCTGTTGACTTCAGCCCTGACAGCGAAGGGAATTTTTTCCCGATGTTTCCCAGCAAGGCCAGTCTCTCAAAAAAACCACGCAGGTCTTCCTGAAAAATGACAACTAGAACAAAAAGCAGAATGGCAAAAAATCCTTGCAGAACGATAGTGGTAAGGTAAAGCTGAAAAAAACGGGCAACGAGATAAACTCCGCCCAAAAGTGTTATGCCGATGAGCACAAAACGGGAAGCTCTTGTTTTAAACCAAGTCAGAAGGGCGAAAATCATGAGGGCAATGATAATCACATCCAGAATATCCTGAATTCTGACGCTCTTAATAACAGCTAAAATGGAGTCCAATAATGCCATAAACTTCTTCCCAATAAGCCAAAATTTATAAGGTTTTATGAACTTATATCACGGGTATGAACCCCAAAGCAAGCTTTAGGGTTCATACCCTCCGTTGCGCGGGATTGTTCCCAATCCCGATAAATCGTGGATTGGATAATTCGACTAACAAACTTTAATGCGCATAGCTTTTAAAGTTTGAGTCTCACTACAACTGGCCAATTCCGCTTCGCTTAGGAATTGGAGTTTCACAATAAAAATATGTGAACAAGTGTCAGGCGGGATTAAAAGTAGGCAATACATTGGAATATAGAAAAAATTTCTGGAATATAAAATATGACTATTTTATAGAACTGTTTATTTTGCGGGGTGGATTGAAAATCCACCCCCGCTTTTTTACTTAATAAGCGGCTATTAATCTTGCGCGAACATCCACAGGTGTGGGAAAGCTTTCATTACTTACAGTATTTACACTGGCAGAATAACCATTATAACCACCAGTAAAAGCTGAGGCAGTAAAACTTGTTTCATATATGTCATTAAAATAAACATCAAAAACACCGCCCCCGGCATTAACAACTTTTATATTATTTGTAATGCCAAAACCGGTATTTAAATTGCTGCTTGACGGCCAGGAAGATGGATTTGTTGAATACCAGGTACTGCCGCCAATATTATAGGAAGTAGTTCCGGCTACTTTTTTATTAATAATATAGGAACCATTAACTGTTATACCTACTCTATAATAATTATTTTGGTCTTGATAGCAGAAAACGTTCCCGTAGGAATTATGTGATGATCCGGTAACTTTTTTTATCTGTATTTCTACAGAAGACATGGGAGTAAATGGAGAACCAATCGCATGAGTAAAAAGATAGCCGCAATCATTAGTATCATTGGAAACAAATTGAACAAAACCGGCGCCGTCATTCTGCCAAAGGATTCTTTGTACGCTGTGCGCCATACTCAAGTCCGGATCTATTTGTTTAAAGCGCATATCTGCTGGAGTAGAGGGAAAATTCTCGAGCAATGAACTAGAGACATAGGCAAAATAGCCGGAATCGCCACCGGTAAAAGTTGTATCCGTAAAACTTGTTTCATATAAGCCATTAAAATAAACATCAAAAACACCGCCCCCGGCATTAACAACTTTTATATTATTAATAGTATCGAAGCCGGCGTTCAACTGACTGCTTGATGGCCAGGAAGATGGGTTTGTTGTAACCCATAAACCGCTGTCATAATAATAATAAATTCCTGATACTTTTTTGCTGATAAGATAATGACCAGAATTAACAATTACAATTTGATAAAAATTGTCTACATCCTGATAGCAAAAAGCTATACCATAACCGGTGGTTGCACTGCCGGAAATTCTTTTCACCTGCGCTTCGACAGCAGTCATGGTCGTTTGAATCGTATTATTGGTGTGATAATGACTAGTGCTGTATAGAGCGGTGTCATTAGTTGAATATTGCAGAAAACCGTCAGCGTCTGGTTGCCATGCTATTGTTGTAGTAGTGGTGGTAGCAGCATCATCATTGCTCCCGCTGCTGCATGATAAACATGCTGTAATCAAAAATAGAATTAAAGCGGTCAAAATTAAGAGTTGTATTTTTTTATTCATAAATTCCATCTTCCTTTCCTATTGATAATGTAATCTGTGAAAAAATGTGGCGAGTGAAAATTAATGAAAAACCTCATACCACATTTATATTACTCAGCAAATAATTATTTTGCAACCTTACAATCCCGATACGCTTCGCTATCGGGGATACCACGGACATCGTCGCTATCCTCCGCCTGCGTCGTGATAATTTGACATATAGTTTTCAGTTCGCTACGGGGATAATTCGTCCAACAAATTACAGCGCGCTACATTTTCAACAAGGTGTCATTAATCCCGATAACTATGTTATCGGGATAATTCGACTAACGCCTCGACCTTCGCTTCGCTCGGTCTTGGCGAGTCTCATTAAAAATATGTTGACAGACAATTTTCTTGCTGTTATATGAGTGCCACATTGAAAATGGAAAGCAATTTATGAAAACAACGATTAAAATATTAACTCCTAATAACTGGTGGTGGTGGAACCTCACAGGGAGGATTTTCCGCCGCTGATCTTTTTAAATTAATGTCAAAGCCGTGGAGAGCCTCCGGGATCTTCACGGCTTTTTTATTTTTAGCATATTAAGGCCGTGATAAAAAAATCACGGCCTTTTTTAATGAGACTCGTCGAGAACAAACAAAGTGCAGTTCGAGACGTAAGTCGAATTATCCCACGAGCTAAGCGACGTGGGATTCGGCGCTTGAATAAAACGGGTATTGTA
The DNA here is from genome assembly GCA_026388535.1 of Deltaproteobacteria bacterium. Lineage (GTDB taxonomy): Bacteria > Desulfobacterota > Syntrophia > Syntrophales > Smithellaceae > Smithella. The sequence continues at coordinate 3,776 of JAPLJP010000092.1, forward strand.
AAAGGAGTATATTTTTATGTATCAACCAAGTTTCGTGGAATTTGAAAAGTTAGCTCAGAGAGGAAATCTGATTCCAGTATATAGGGAAATACTAGCCGATGTGGAAACGCCGGTTTCCGTTTTAATGAAACTCCAAAATAAAGATCACGTTTATCTTCTGGAAAGCGTTGAGGGAGGCGAAAAGTGGGGACGGTATTCTTTTTTAGGAACGGACGCCGGAGTTGTGTTTAGGGTGCATGGCGATAAAGTAATCATCGATGAAAAGGGGAAAATCACAACCCGCGAGCACAACGGCAATCCCCTGAATTTTCTGCGCGAGTTGCTCAACCGCTATAAACCTGTCACAATTGGCGGCTTGCCGCGGTTTTATGGGGGAGCGGTCGGATTCCTGGGTTATGAAATGGTGCGTTATTTTGAAAAACTCCCGCCTAGCCCGCCGGACGATCTGAATCTGGATGAGGCTGTTTTTGTCATCAGTGATTCCATCATGATTTTTGACAATGTGCGCCACACGATCAAAGTGGTCGCCTGCGCCTATACTCAAGATACAGATTCTCTGGAAGCAAGTTACGCCGCTTCCTGCCTTAAGATAGAAGAAATGATCGAAACGATTTTGGCGGCGGCGTCTCACAAAACAGAGGCCTCAGTCGCGGCAGGTGAAGTAAACTTTAAATCCAACATGACGCCTCAACAATATAAAGCCGCCATTGAAAAAGCCAAACAATATATTGTCGCGGGAGACATCATTCAGGTTGTGCTTTCGCAACGCTTTGAAACCGATTGCCGCTCCAATCCCATTGATCTCTATCGGGCATTGCGTTTTGTGAATCCATCTCCCTATCTTTTCTTTCTGAAGATGGACGATCTGATGCTCATCGGTTCCTCGCCGGAAGTAATGGTGCGCAAAGAGGAAGAAACAATGGAATTGCGCCCGATCGCAGGAACAAGGCCAAGAGGTAAAACAGAACAGGAAGACCGCGCTTTATCCGATGAATTGCTCTCCGATGAAAAAGAACGGGCGGAGCATGTAATGCTGGTTGATCTGGGCCGCAACGATCTGGGACGCGTGGCGCAAACCGGCAGTGTTCAGGTAAATCAATATATGGTTGTGGAAAAATATTCACACGTGATGCATCTGGTGTCCAATGTGCGCGCTCAACTGGCCAAAGGAAAAGACGCGTTTGATGTTCTGGCGGCAACTTTTCCGGCGGGGACTTTAACCGGAGCACCCAAAGTCAGGGCAATGGAAATTATCAATGAGTTGGAAAAAGTCAAAAGAGGGCCTTACGGCGGCGCGGTCGGTTATTTCAGCTTCAGCGGCAACATGGATTTGTGCATCACCATCCGGACAATGGTTCTAAAAAATGGAAAAGTTTATGTTCAGGCCGGAGCCGGTATTGTGTACGATTCCATTCCCGAATCGGAACATCAGGAATCTTTAAACAAGTCCCGCGGCATGCTTCAGGCCGTGCGTCTGGCGGCCGGCGGTTTTGAAATAAATACCAACTAGACGCCAAACATTAAGAATTTGTTTGGCTCGGTATAATACCAAGTAAGCTTTCAAAAATTCATAGCTGAATATTTGAAAGCAACTTGGAATAAAAACAGCAACTGATTTTTCACCCTCTCCCTCGACGGGAGAGGGCAAGGGTGAGGGTGAAGACCGGCGTATGCCGGTTGAAAAATAAAATTCCCCCTCCCCTCAATCCCCTCTACCCTAAAGGGCACCGTGGCCTCCAGGGGAGGGGAAATTACTTTGGAGATAGAATATGATTTTGATGATTGATAATTACGATTCCTTTACATTCAACATTGTCCAGTATCTGGAACAGATGGGCGAGCATGTAGAAGTATATCGTAATGACAAGATAAAAATGGAAGAAATAAAACGTCTTAAACCACGGGCTATTTTTCTTTCGCCGGGCCCCTGCACACCGCGCGAAGCGGGAATAACCGTTGATATTATTCGCGAGTTTTATAAAGACTTACCTATCATGGGAATATGTCTGGGACATCAGTCCATCGGTTACGCCTTTGGAGGGGAAGTCGTGCGTGCCTCGCGTATTATGCATGGAAAAATTTCGCCGATTATCAATGACGGCAAGACAATCTTTGCCGGACTGCCCAATCCTTTCCCGGCGGGACGTTATCATTCACTCATTGTCAAAAGAGAAACCTTGCCCGCCTGTTTCGAAATCAGCGCGGAAACACAGGAGGGTGAAATAATGGGATTGCGGCATAGGGATTATCCGGTAGAAGGAATTCAATTTCATCCCGAATCCGTGCTGACGCCTCAGGGAAAACGCATCATTAAAAACTTTTTGAAATATACAAAATAAAAGGAGTAATTATCATGATTAAAGAAGCGATTGAAAAAGCCGTTCAAAAGATTAATCTGCCGGAAGCGGAAATGATGGCGGCAATGGACGAAATCATGGAAGGAATTGCCACACCGGCGCAAATAGCCGCTTTAATCACGGCACTGCGCATGAAAGGCGAAACGGTGGAGGAAGTCACCGGCGCGGCGCGCATCATGCGCCAGAAAGCCACACGCGTCAATGCCTGCTCTTCAACGATAGTGGACACCTGCGGGACGGGCGGCGATAAACTAAACACATTTAATATATCAACCACAACTGCTTTTGTCGCGGCGGCCGCCGGGCTGACGGTGGCAAAACACGGCAACCGCGCTGTTTCCAGCGGATGCGGCAGCGCTGACGTTCTGGAGGCGCTCGGCGTCAATATCAGCGCCGATCAGGATATTGTGGAAGAATGCGTTCAGCAAATCGGCATCGGATTTCTCTTTGCACCCAAACTGCACGGCGCGATGAAATATGCAATCGGCCCAAGACGCGAGATAGGCATCCGCACAATATTCAATATGCTGGGGCCGCTTACCAATCCGGCGGGAGCGACTGCACAGCTTCTGGGCGTTTATGATCCGAAACTCACGGAAATGTTCGCTGACGTATTAAAAAACATGGGAACAAAAAGAGCCTTTGTTGTCCACGGGCTGGACGGCCTCGATGAGGTTACTATAACCGGCGAAACACGCGTTGCCGAACTCAAAGACGGAATTGTCCGTACATATAATATCAATCCGGTGGATTATTTCGGCAGGATAGACACACTGGATTCAATTCGCGGAGGTGATCCTTCTGTGAACGCGCAAATCACCAGAGATGTTCTCGCCGGAAAAAATGGCGCCTGCCGCAACATTGTTTTAATTAACGCGGCGCTGGCGATTGTCGCCGGCGAAAAGGTGCAAAACATCAAAGAGGGATTAAAGGTCGCGGCTGATTGCATCGACAGCGGTGCGGCTGTAAAGAAATTGCAATCACTTATTGAATTGAGCAATAGCTAATGAGACCCAAGCTTTAGAAACGGAGTGCACTGAAGCTTGCTGGACGTAATGAGACTCGAATTTCAGAAATGTAGTGCACTGAAATTCGCAAGTCGAATTATCCAATAGCCAAAGGCTATTGGAAATTATCCCAGGAGCGGAGCGACGCGGGATAATAAGTACAAAAAATAAAATCTCCCCTAACCCCTCTTTAAGAAAGAGGGGGCTGTTTTTTTGAGGATATTATGATTCTTGACAAAATTATTGAAAATAAAAAAGATGAAGTGGCGCGGCTAAAAAAAGAAACGACGGAAGCACTTCTGCGCGAAACAATTGCCGGGCTTGAACCGTGTCGAGATTTCAGTAAAGCGTTGAAAGATGACGTCTGCAACATTATTGCGGAAGTGAAATGCGCCTCACCTTCCTGCGGCAGGCTCATCAAGGATTTCGATCCGATTATAATTGCCGACATTTACGAAAAAAACGGTGCGGCCGCTATTTCGGTGCTCACTGATGAAAAATATTTCGCAGGACATAAAAATTATCTGACGCAAATCAATCAAAATATTAAACTGCCGCTGTTACGCAAAGATTTTATTATTGACCCGATTCAGATATACGAGACACGGGCAATGGGTGCTGACGCAATTTTGCTTATCGTGCGCGTTTTGGGAAAGAAGCTCGCAAAATTCATTTCGCTATCCGAAGAACTCGGGTTGAGTCCTCTGGTGGAAGTTCACACGGATGAAGAATTGGATTTGGCACTGGCCGCCGGAGTGGAAATTATCGGAATTAATAACCGCAATCTGGATACTTTTGTAACGGATATTCAAACCAGCAGTAAACTTATAAAGAAAATTCCGGCCGGCAAAATTGTTGTCGCCGAAAGTGGAATTACGCAAAGAACGGATATTGAATTATTGATGCAGTCAAACATACATGCTTTTTTGATTGGCGAAGCTTTGATTACAGCGCCGGATATCGGAAAAAAACTACGCGCGTTCAAAGGGGAAAAATAAAGTGACACAGATTAAAATCTGCGGAATAACTAATCAAGATGATGCTCTGTTTTCGGTAACGTTGGGCACGGCGGCGCTGGGCTTTATTTTTTATCCGCCCTCGCCACGTTATATAAAACCTGAAGTCGCCCGACAAATCATCAGTGCCTTGCCGGATGAAGTGATAAAGGTCGGCGTATTTTTAAACGAAAATGTGGATGAAATAAAAAGAGTGATGAAACATTGCGCCCTAGATATGATCCAATTGCACGGAGACGAATCACCGGATTATTGCCGTCAATTCCCGGCAGCTATAACTATTAAAGCGGTAGAATTAAAAAACGATGATAATTTAAACTATGCTTTTAGTTACGATGTAGCGGCCATACTGGTTGATAGCCGCCACGGCAATCTTTACGGAGGCACTGGTAAACAATCCAACTGGGAATTGGCCTGCCGCCTCAAAAACAAAAAACCGCTTATTCTTTCCGGTGGACTAAACGGGGAAAATGTTGCTGAGGCCCTACGCAAGGTAACTCCAACTGCTCTGGATATAAACAGCGGCGTAGAGTCAAGTCCCGGAAGAAAAGATCACGCTAAATTATCTCGAATATTTGATATTATCAGCGCGGCGGATACCGTGTCGGGCAACGCACAATTAATTTTTACGAAGAGGAAATAATCATGAAAACTCAACCTGACAGAAACGGACACTTCGGTGTTTTCGGCGGACGCTATGCCGCTGAAACTTTAATGCCTGCTTTAATCGAACTGGAGAGGGCTTATCAATCTGCCCAAAAAGACAAAAGTTTTCAAAAGGAGTTTCAGTGGTATCAGCACGAATACGCCGGGCGAGTCACACCTCTTTATTACGCCAGTCGTATGTCCGAATCTTTACGCGGAGCAAAAATTTATCTCAAACGCGAAGATTTAAATCATACCGGCTCGCACAAAATAAACAACACGCTCGGACAGGCATTACTGGCGCGCCGGATGGGCAAGAAAAAAGTCATTGCCGAAACAGGAGCGGGACAGCACGGTGTGGCCACAGCAACAGTGGCGGCGCTCTTCGGTATGGAATGTAAAATATTCATGGGCGAAGAAGATATTCGCCGTCAGGCTCCCAATGTTTTCCGCATGAAGATACTGGGCGCGGAAGTTGTGCCGGTGAAAAGCGGCACAGCCACGCTTAAGGACGCGATGAACGAGGCCATGCGCTACTGGGTATCCAGCGTTCGCGATACTTTTTACGTTATCGGCACGACCGCCGGACCGCATCCCTATCCGCGGATGGTGCGCGATTTTCAATCGGTTATCGGTCGTGAAACAAAAAAACAAATCATGAAACTCGAAGGTAGAAATCCCGATGTTTTGATTGCCTGCGTGGGCGGTGGCAGTAACGCCATGGGAACTTTCTATCCCTTCCGCAATGAAAAGAATGTGGCCATGTATGGCGTGGAGGCGGCAGGTCACGGCTTGCATACATCCGAGCATTCAGCCAGCATCAACTGCGGCAAAGTCGGAGTTCTGCATGGAAACAAAACTTATCTTCTGCAGGATGAACATGGGCAGGTGCGCGACGCCTATTCCATTGCCGCGGGGCTTGATTATCCCGGAGTCGGCCCGGAGCACGCCTATTTTCACGCAACGAAAAAAGTAAAATATGTCACGATAACAGATAAGGAAGCGATTGCGGCTTTTTCATTTTTATCGTTAAAGGAGGGCATCATCCCCGCGCTGGAGAGCGCGCATGCAGTCGCCTATGCCATGAAGATTGCGCCCAAAATGGCTAAAAATAAAATTATTGTGATTTGTCTTTCCGGACGCGGCGATAAGGATGCCCAGACGATTATTGAAACAGGTGCGCTTTAAGTACCATTTTCTTCCCTCCCTCGAGGGGAGGGATTGAGGGAGGGTGAAAACTTCGCTAGAGATCCCCCGCCCCTCAATCCCCGCCCACCAGGGGCGGGGAAGCATTAAGATTATAAAAAAAATGAGGCTGATTATGAAACGGATTGAAAAAATATTTGTATCGTTGCGTGCTAAAAAAGAAAAGGCGCTGATTGTTTATTTAACAGCGGGTGATCCTTCGCTTGATATCACCAAGAAACTAATCTTTGGTTTGGAAAAGGCAGGCGTTGATATTCTGGAAATAGGTGTTCCTTTTTCCGATCCCACCGCCGACGGGCCGGTAATTCAAGCCGCATCACAGCGTGCATTGAAAGCAGGAACCTCTCTGGAAGGCGTATTGGACTTGGTCACCGATGTGCGCAAAGTCTCCGAAATTCCTATTGTGTTGTTTGGTTATTTTAATCCGATTTTTGCTTATGGAGTAAAAAAGTTTTCTCAGGCGGCCTCTGCGGCGGGAGTTGATGGAGTTCTCGTTGTTGACCTGCCCTATGAAGAAGCAAAAGAACTTAGAAATTATACGGACGCGGTTGGTATCGATTTCATTTCTCTCATTGCCCCTACGACTGGCAGAGAAAGATTAAGCAGAATCGCCGCCAAGGCATCAGGATTTCTCTATTATATTTCCATCACCGGCATTACCGGCACCGCCGCGCCAAAAATCGACAACATAAAAAAAGATGTGTGGAAAATCAGAAAAATAACCAACTTACCGATAGCTGTGGGCTTTGGCATATCAAAACCGCAACAGGCGCGTGAGATTGGACGCTTTGCCGACGGCGTTGTTATCGGCAGTGCGGTTGTGCGCCTGATTGACAAAAACAAAAATAATCGCGATTTAGTAAAAATCGTTTCCGATTACGCCAGTGAAATAAAAAAAGCATTGCGCTGATCGGTGATACTTATAACGGTTCTGAATCAAGTGCTATATTTGTTGGCAGCATGGCCAGATTAACACTTAATTATCAAGAATAAATTTACACTCTTACACCTGATAATTTAACATTTAGACAAAAAGATCCTTATAGTGTCTCTTATCAGCGGCCTCCTGCTTCTGTAGTAGTTTCTTTTCTTTATTGAGCTTCATCGCCAGCCCAACTCCTTTTTCGCCAACCAGCTTCAGGGCGAGTCTGAATTTGTTGTATTTTGCAAACCTTCGGCCATACTTTCTGAGCATCCCTTCATTAATCTCGAAACCAAGACCCGGATGATTGAAGGGCTGAAGACGTCCCTCGGAATCAGGAATAATCGAATCAATTATACCATCCCTCTTTTCAGGAATCCATGAAGGCTCCTCCAGCGGATACTCGAGCGGGAAATCGCTTGGCGGCGCGACAAGTTTGAGGTTCCAGTTTATATAAAAGCCTATACCGTTGGTCCATGTGTGCGGGCTGAATATTCTGTCCTTTTTTTTGCACGCTTCAATAACCTGCATGCTCTGGAATATGCCGCCCGCGAGTGTGGCATCCGGCTGATAAACGTCAAAGCAATCTTTTTCCAGCATGATCTTGATCTCGTCCCATCCATAATTGAGTTCCGCGCCTGCTATCTTCACTTTGGAAACACTCCTCAGAGCGGCATTTCCGTCATAGTCGCGGGAATCGAGCGGCTCCTCGAGCCATTTAATGCCGTTTTGATAACAGGCGTTGGCAAATTCCGTCGCTCGCTCAAGATCCCATGCCGGAATCTTCCTTGTAGCGGTTACCAGCCAACCCTGGTTCACATCCACGCCAAGCACTAATTTGTCGCCGACGGCCTTGCTGATGATTTCCAGGTGTTGTATGTCTTCTTTTAAAGTAACATTTTTTATTCTGAGCTTCGCCGTCTTAAAGCCGCGTTCTCTCATTTCAAGAAGCTCGGCTATTCTTTGCTTAGGATCATGCATCTCTCCGGTTGAGAGATAAACATCAACGGGATGAGGCTTGCCGCCAAGGAGTTCATAAACCGGTTTGCCTTCAGCCTTGCCGATAATATCCCAGCACGCCGGTTCTATCCAAAAATTGCGCCAGCCATAAAATGATATTTGCTTCAGATAGGATTGAATAAGCGGTATATTGGTCGGGTCAGCATCTATCAGAAAATTGCTGAGTATATCACCAAGACCGGCCCTTTCCCTTCTTTGGGCAGGTCCCGCTGAGTAGCCGGTTATTCCATCATCAGTCATGATTTTTATCAGAGTGAAGTTGTTGTGTGTCTGAGGATAACCGGGAATCCATGATGGCCAAAACGGCGTCTTCAACGGTATCGAAACATGATAAAGTTCAAATGCGGTTATTTTCATATATTCACCCCTTATATAAATTAAACGTTTCGCAGGAGCTAAGTCTATTCTTCATCGCGTTTCCGTAAAATATCTCCCGCATTCCAATTTTTATTTATCGCTACCTCCTACAGGACAGGAGTTGTAGCATTTAAAGCAGAAGTACTGAAAACCGATAAAGCTGGCCTGATATGTCATAAAGAAATCTTTGGTGAAGAGCATGTTCTTCTGCTCCTGCGGCGACGTGTCCGCCCATTTCAACCAAAACTCGATGATTTTCGCCAAACCGTAGGGTTGTGAAACTTTCAGACATTTCCCGAAATCGGTTTGTCCTTCGACATCCAGCGCCGAGGCGGGGCAGCACTCCACGCAGATGTTGCATTGGGTACAGAGTTCTTCCTCTACCTTCGAATCGGAGGAAAGCGGCAAATCAGTGAGCACCGCCATGAACAGCACACGCGGTCCCAGGCGCGGATGAATCACCAGATTGTGTCGGCCAAAGACGCCCAAACCGGCCGCCACTGCCGCGTGACGAAGGGAGACATCAGCGACGCTTCGTGGATTGTCCGGACTAATTTCCAACGGATAGGAAAGGGGAACACTCATGGCCCGCGCTCCGCACTCTTTCTCCAGAAACCTCGCAATTTTATAATTGGACGATCGCACGAATTCCATCACGTCAAGCCGTCCATTCATGGCAATCTGCGGATTGGGGCTGTCCACATGTGACATTTCTTTGATGCAGGCCACGACAATTGATTTTACTTCAGGGAAAAGCGTCTCTATTTTCGGGGACTGCGGACTTTTGTAGTCGGATACCGCCGCGAAGCCTACATCGTCCAATCCCTGTTCCAGTACGAATTTTCTGATTTTATCTTTCATGGTCTCTCTTTCTACTTTGTTGTCTCTTCTTGAACGATTGCGTCCAGTTGCTCCATTGCGTCATCCATGGTTCCGGTATTTAAGATATAGGCGTCGGCCAGGGCAATGGGAATGGCCGTGCCGTAAGCAATTTCGCGCTGGTCGCGGTCATCGAAGTTCTGAGGAGAATCGTCATCTCTGCCTCTGGAACAAATGCGCTCCAATCGCAAGCTTCTTGGCGTCAGGACAGCAACCACCAAGCCATCGGCCCTTTCGCGGATGAGTTCAATTTCCTGCCATGACCGCATTCCTTCCAGAAAGCCCGCCTCGGCGCCGGTTTTAAGAATTTCTTCAAGGGCAAGTCTGGTAACACCCATGCCGTCTTCGCCCCTCATGTCATCGGATACCTCTGAAGTAGTAACGGCGTCCACTTCCAGTCCACGCATTTTGACTTCAGTCCTTACAATGTCACCGGTTGAATAATAGACCATATCCCGGGAACCGGCGTAAAGCCTTGCGATATTCTTACCTGCGGCCGGCATGCCTACTATAATAAATATTTTCATATAAACCCTCTCAAACAACATTTCTGTTTTAACTTCTTTACTGGATCTCTATGCCTTCACTAATGGAATCGTCGGGATAGGCGACGATCTATTTTTCTATTAATCCGGAAATAATTTCCGCCTCCAACAACACACTTGGTAAAATCTTTAAAAATAGCCAGCGCATACTGTAATTATTAACTATGAGGCACCATACAAGGGACGTTGCAGGAAATCAAGAAGGCGATTATTGAAAAAGTTTTTTATTATCTTTCATCCATCGGGCCAGTAGGCCAACCCCCTCGCGTGGAGCGATCGTCGGCTTCCACTTAAGAACCTTACGCGCCAACGTAATATCAGAAATGTACACTTTCTGATCAAGCTTTCGCCAGTCCTTGAATGAAACCTTGACCTTTCTTCCAGTAATTTCCTCCAGTATTCCCAGAAGTTCCAGCAGGGAAAGTGTCTGCCGATTTCCTCCGCCCATATTAAAAACACCATATTTGAGCGCACTTTTAAAAAACGCATCATACGCACGAACGAGATCATCAACCCACAGCACATCCCTGACCTGCTTGCCGTCACCATAGATCGTTATCCGCTTGCCCAAAAGATAACATGCCGTAAACCAGGCAATCCAGCCCTGATCCTCAAATCCGAATTGCCGCGTTCCGTAGATACAGCTCATGCGAAAAATCCCTGTCTTCATGCCATAAGTATGGGCATAATCCTGCACATAAAGATCTCCCGCCAATTTCGAAATCCCATAAGGTGTGTGCCCCGTATGATCAACTGTCTGGGTTTCCGGTATCCCCTGGAGTTTACGGAAATTATAACGCGTTTTTTTCTCCACAAGCTGTACTTTGTTGACATGTTCTCCGTAAACCTTATTTGTAGAGCAATAGATGAATGCACCGCCCGGATTATGCCGGCGTAGCGCATCCAGAACATTAACAGTGCCGACCGTATTGATGCTCAAGTCATCCAAAGGATTATCCAGCGAAAAACGAACTCCTGACTGGCCAGCTGCATGGATAACAAGATCAGGCCTATATCGCCGAAAACAATTATCAACGGCCTTACTGTCGCGGATGTCATTTTTGATGAAAACGATATTCTTGTACCGATGCAAATAACGCCAGTTATACTCCACCGATTTTTTCCCCGACAAAAATATCTTCGATCGCATCAGATTGTCATAAACGACGACTTTGTTCTTTCCATCCGCCGCATAATATTCAGCGCAATGGGAACCTATCATGCCAGCGCCGCCGGTAATAAGGATATTCATTCTTTTACCCCTTTAAGTAATACGTGCCTGGCAAGGATACGCCTCAAATAGCCAATCAACGCGAAATATTCTTTAATTGTGCTCAGCACATGAATTTTGCTGGCTCCTTTTTTATTGCCGTAATCGTAAACAAAAGGAATCTCGCGGATGTTCTTCGTTAATAACGAAAGTTTTACCAGCAATTCCGCATTGGCCTCAAAACCTTTCGATTGAATCAATCCAAAAGGCCCGAAATACGTTGATGCACGGCGTAAAAGACCAGCCCTGTAAGCTCTGAAAAATATCGTATAATCCAAAACAGACGCCACAGGAAAAAATGTCCTCATAAGACGATTGGCAATATGACTGAAGACAAGCCTGGGCAATGGAAAACCCGTATACTTTCCTCCGGGAAGATAACGCGAGGCAATAACAATTTCGGCTTCATTGTTAAAAATCATTTGAACCATAGGAAGAATAAGCTCCTGCTCGCTTGTCTGGTCGCTTTCCATAATAACAACAGCATCCTCATCCGCTGCTCCGGCCAACGCGGCCGTGATCCCAGTTGAAAAGGCGGCTCCAACGTTCATATTGAGTTGTGATCCGGTAACAATCAACTCATCCCCCGTAAGATCGTTGAGGAGCGACAAAGATCCGTCCGTTGATCCATCATTAACGGCAATCATTCGATAAGATCTTCCGGCCATTAACTGACGAATGCCGCCGATTAAATCTTTTAAATTTTCCTTTTCGTTATAAACCGGAAAAATAAAATGAACCGTGTTCATACTTGCTCCAGACGTTGTGCAATCCATTCATCTAAACGTTTACGGAAAATAAATCCCGTAAAAAGAATTACCAGCATGATCAGAGAAACCCCTTCAGCAGCCCGACGCAACGGCGTAGTCCCGAAATGAATATTGACACTATGGTCTCCAGGCGGCACTGTAAAAACTATCAGGCCAAAAGGATTTTCCGGGTTTATCTCTGTCGGCTCCCCATTCACAAAAACCTCCCATCCGGGAAAATAATAAGAATGAAAGCAAAGAGCCGATAGTGTTTTTGCTTGAACACTAAATTTCCGGTTCAAGGGCTTGCCGCCCTCATCGGCAATTAAAGCGTCTCCTGCCCATACCTGCAGTTTTTCAGCAGGCGCCTTACGGCTCACCTTTTGAACCCATATGGGAAGATATTCCATTGAATCCAAGGGAGTCGAAGCCCGTAAAAAAGCGACAAAAGAGCTTCCTGTATTTTCATTACTGTATTGCGAAGCCCTGCAATACCCAATATTTATTGCAATAATCAAACAACATATTGCCACCATAACATACTTTTGAAACCTTTCCTCAACTAAGCATACAACCCCTCCCGCCAGAAATGAAACAGCCATTGTGGCGCCAAGTAGAAACCTCCAGGGGTACTGCACAAATGGCAGTAATGGTATTGATCGCCACAAAAAAGAAGAAGCTTCCATCGTCATAAAAAGCGTGCCAATAAGCACCAGGCTGAAAAAAATAATTTGTGCCGCTGCTCCTTTCATCGTTACCGCGATTTTCTTCCAAAACATAATAACCGCAACGGCTAGCAACAAATGCAATATCCCCAGCATAAATGACATATGGTCGCCATGACCCGCCAGAGAAATACCAAATCCCCATGGAGAATAAATAAGCTGATCAAAATAAGCAAAGTGCTGATGATAATCCATATACCCGGAAGTAAGTCTGGAAATATTAACAAAAACCTTCTCCATCATGGCGGGAATTATAAAATAAGCGGCCAATAAAATTCCAGCCAGAAGGGCCGACAATCCAGCCCATAACCGAAAAGCTTTTCTTTTTTCATCAACCAAAAACAGAAAAAGCACATATGCACCGACAACCGGCATTAACATGAGCGCGGCAATATTATGCGACAACAAAAGAGCGGCAACCGACAAGCCCACCGCCAAAAACCTCATAAACGTAACATGGCGCATGATCCGCAATACAGCCCAAAGGGCCAGAGGAAATGTCACAAATGCCGTTGCTTCTGTTGCTGTCATGCGAACGTAAATGTTGAGCAGGTGATACGGCGCAAAAAGATAAGCTACTGTCGCGACCAGCGCTCCACGCCCTCCCCAAACTTCTCTGGCAAAAAGATACATCGCAAAACCGGAAAGAAACAAAAAGAAAAAGAACGTCATATTGAAAGCGATCACCGGAGAAAAAATGAACATAAAGGCAGAAGAAAAATAATAAAACAGAGGCGAATAGAAATGCAAAAGAGGATAACCATAGCCATCCACAAGATGCGGAGTCCATCGGGCCAGGAAGTTCCCCTCACACCATGACTGGTGAACGGCCACCGCCTTGACGAAATGATACATTGTGTCATGCCCATAAACTAGCACATTGGCAAACAACCCTTTCCCTGCCAAAACCGCACAACAGAGAATAAGAACGCAATTTATCAAATCCGCTTTTGTTATCTTTGCGAACAAACGCATCTCCATCTCTTTAATAATGACGCTCGCATTGGCTGCGTATAAACTGTCTCCAGATATTTTATTTTCTGGATCTGATTTTTGTGCCGTTGCTTATGGAATCGTCGGGATAGGCAACTATCTTTTCGTTTTCTTTTAATCCGGAAATAATTTCCGCCGCCAGTCCGTTTCTCTGGCCAACCTCAACAACACGATTACGCGCCTTTCCCCGCTCTTCAACAAACACAGCCCATTTTGTCCCCGATCGGAAAAGGGCGCTCGCGGGAATTTGAAGAATATTTTTCCCCTCCCAGATGATAAAGTGCGCTTCCATTCGGAAACCATCGCCGAGAACACTCCATTTATCCGGCGGAGACGTAATATCCACAATAACCAAAACTCTCTGCTCTTCCACGCCAAGGCTGGATATCTTTGTAAATCCCGCCGGCTCAACCAGCCGCACTTTCCCTGTAAGAGTCTCATCACTGCCCCAGCGTTTGAATAAAACTTCCGTTCCTTTTTTAATTTTGACGGCGTCCGAGGAAAGGACTTCCACGCGGACTTCAAGATTTTTGGAATCACCGATATCCATCAGCGGTTCACCTGCATTTACCGCACCTTCGCTTTCACGGTAAACTCTAAAAACCGCGCCGTTCACCGGTGAAGCCACGTCAACAGCATTGCCGTCTCTCTTGCCGGCGGAAAAATCACGCAATGTCACTTTTGTCCTTTCCAGTTCGGATTTGGCCACATTCACCTCCGCCGCGGCAGAGCGCTGGAGAGCCCGCGCTTTTTGGGCTTCGGAATTTATCTGGTCAAACTGATCCTTGGCAATGGAACCTTTATCATACAGGGCTTTTAATCTTTCTCTTCTCTGCTCAAGGTAACCGGCATCAGCGGTTGTCACCCGCTCTCTTTCTACGGCGGCTCCGAGAGACGCTTCGGCGGAGGAAACTAAAGTTTGCGCTGTCGCGCGGCTCCTGGAATCAAGGGCCTGTGACTGCAAAGGTTCCAGAACAGCAACAACCTGCCCATTCTTAACAGTATCTCCCACCTTGGCATTAATACGCCGCATATATCCGGCGGTGGGCGCGGAGATAATAAAACGCTCTTTCAAGCGGGTGCGTCCTTCTTCTTCAATCGTAATCTGGAGCGGACCACGCGTGACTGAAACGACATCAACTGCTTGAGTCTTGGGAAGAAAACCATAAATGAGCAAAAACACAACTATCAGTATAACGCTGATTATCAATATTTTTCTGCGTAATAGACCATTCATAAAATTACTCCTGCCGGTTCCGTAGTAGTTTACTCTTTTGTCTTTAAAACTTCCACCAGATCAAGATGATCAAGTTTTCGGCGGACAATCACGCCCGATACCACTGCTGAGAAAATAACAACAGCCGCCGCCTGTGCGTAAGTGTTCATCTCTATAACCATAGGCACGCGATAAAGATCGGAGGTTAATGCATAAGCAACGTAGGCGCATATAAAGTATCCTATAATAAATCCCAACGGAATGGCAACAAGCGTTATCAGCCCCAGTTCTCCCAGAAGAATGTAGGCGATTTCTCCCCGCGTATATCCGAGCACGCGCAGGGATGAAAGCTCCCTGCTTCTTTCCGACAGAGATATTCTGGCGCTATTATAGACTACCCCGAAAGCAATGGAACACGCCATCATCGTGGCAATGAAAGTAAAAAAAAGCATCGCCTTGGCCATCACGTCATACATATTGCTGATTTCATTTTTCCTGACAACAATATCGGAAACCCGCGGCATTTCAACAAATGAATTGAAGAGTTTTTCTCTGTGCTTTTCATCCGTGACAAGATAGGCGCCGGATATGGCATCTCCCTCATTGATCAAACGGTTGAGAGCGCTTAAATTCATGTAACCCATGACACCCAGATATTGCTTGGCCAGGGCGACAACGGGAACCTGACGGATGACCTTGGAACCTTCTAGAGATTCAACAGTCAGCATATCGCCCACTTTAACTCCAAGAATCTCGGCTAAATGGTCTGTCAAAAGAATACCTGATGAAGGCAAAGGAATATTTTTAAGATTTCTGTCCAATAAAAGATTTAAGTTACTATCCGGTTCTATTCCATTGATGACGGTTTTATAATCCCGATGACCGAATTTAAGTTTTACCGGAACGCTCCGAAAGGCCTCGCCGTTATTTATTCCTTCCATTCTTTTAAGTTCGTATATAGCCTTATAGGAAGTCGGTTCGACAAAAGTTACGGTCATATCTTCCTTCTGTGAAAGAACAAAATGAACATTCACCATGTAATCAATGGAATCTTTAAAAAATCCACTGGAAATCATTGTCGCGCAGGCCACGGCGATACCGATAACAGAAAGAAATGTCCGAATTGGTTTTCGTTCCACATTGCGGACAATAATGCGTGAGGGCTGTGTAAGCCAGCGGCCGATACCTGTTTTTTCAATCAGTGAAACCCGATATTTTGCAGGAGCTTCAGGCCTCATCGCTTCGGCTGGAGGCTGTCTGGAGGCCATCCAGAGAGAATGCACGGTTCCGGCAATAGCTGCAGCAACGCTAATAAATAAAACTGCAACAATAACTTCCGGATGCAGTTTATAAATAAGAAACGGGAAACGATAGGTTTCCATATAAACGGCTCCCAGCATTTTCCCAAACCAGATGCCGGCGGCAATGCCGACCAAAACTCCGGGGGAAATAATCAGGATAACCATTTTTGCGTAATGAATGGCCACATCGAAATTATTGTAACCGAACGCCTTGAGAATGGCGATTTGTTCGCGCTGGGTATTAATTATCCTGCTCATGACAACATTGAGCAAAAAGGCGGCGACACAGATGAAAATAGAGGGATATATTTTGGCACTCGTTCTCAGCTGTTTGAATTCTTCACTCAGCAGTCTATGAGATATCTGATCTTTGCGGCCGTAAGCGCCAAAACCCCCGTATCTTCCCAAAATACTGTCAAGGTCCCGCACAACATCGTCTAATTTCGCTCCGGGATACAGAGTCAGCACAACGTCATTGAACGCCCCGTCCATATCGTATGCTTTGCTTATGGCTTTGCGCGTCATCCACAAAGCCCCGTAGCGTTTGAAATCGGGAGTCATCGCTCCGGTTTTCATGAGCAGAATAAATTCCGGAGAAAGCGCGATGCCGGTAATCGTCAACTTCTTCCATTTGCCGTTGATAACCGCCGCAATTTGATCACCGAGCTTAAAGCCATGCGCCTGGGCGAATGTTTCATTAATTACAACTTCGTTGTCTTTATTGGGATCAGGAAGTCTGCCCTTTCTGATATAGAGGCGATTTATCAGAGGATTGCCGTCATCGGGAATGGAGGTTATCTTGGCGTTAACCGATTCGCTAAAGCCTTTAATATCGAGCTTGGCCTGCGCGGAAACGCGTGTTTCTAGCTGATTGACGCCATTGATGTTTTTTATTCTATCTTTGAGGCTTTCCGGCGCCCGCTTTAAATTGACAAAGACATCGGCAAAATTGTATTCCCTGTAAAATCTGTTTCGGGTGAAATCCAGGGAATGTACTGTAGTGATAAACATGATGAAGGTCGCCACGCCGCTGGTCACAACCAGCGTAATGGCAAAAACCTGGCCTTTCATCCGCCAAATTTCCCGCCAGAGTTTTAGGTTGAGTGCCTTCACGGTATCACCATTGAAGTTCGCTCGCGGATTTCTTCACCTTGTTAATCGTCACTTCTGCGATTTTGCCATTGCTCAGATGGATGACGCGGTCGGCCATACCGGCAATATCCACGTTATGAGTTATTATCGCCGTTGCCGTACCCAGTTCGTGATTGATACGCTCCAGCGCCTGAAGCACAACAATTCCGGTTTTGGAATCAAGCGCTCCGGTCGGTTCGTCACAAAGAAGTACCGCCGGATTTTTTGAAATTGCGCGGGCGATGTCCACGCGCTGCTGTTCGCCGCCGGAGAGTTGGGCGGGAAAATGATTAAGCCTTTCGGTCAATCCGACAAGGTCAAGGGCAGTCTCCGGAGCCATCGGATTGACGGCAATCTCCGTCACAACCGAAACATTTTCCCTGGCTGTAAGACTGGAAATCAGATTGTAGAATTGAAAAACAAAGCCTACATGGAAACGGCGGTACTCTGTCAGTTCTTTTTCCGTAGCTTTGGTTAACTCTTTTCCCCTGTAAGAGACGAAGCCGCCGGTCGCGGTATCCAGGCCGCCCATTATATTGAGCAATGTTGATTTGCCGCTTCCCGAAGGACCGAGAAGAACTACCAGTTCGCCGGCGTAAAGTTCCAAGTCAACACCGCGCAGGGCGTGCACTTCCACTTCTCCCATTTTGTAAATTTTAGTGAGGTCCCGAACCTGAAAAAAGTTTTCTTTCACCTGATTCATCCGCGCCACCGAATAATTTTGTAGTATTTTTTCCGCATGGTCTGTTTTGTAGCGACAAACAGAGACTAATTTTTAATATGTGTAGCTTACTGCGGCGCCGGCAGAAAATCTGTCTGAAAATTGACCTTCAATATTCAGGCGGAATCCCTTGGCGAGCGGTATATCAACCCCCGCAAATCCGCCAACTGTTGACTTGCTTTCAACAGAAACATGTCCATTCGCGTATTCAAGACCGGGAATATCGGAGGCTAAAAACATTCTCGCCGACGAATAATATATATACGGACCTGCGTATAATTTAATGCCTTGTGGAAGAGTGGCTTGAAATCCAACGCCGAAATTAGCGTCCCAGAGATTCTCCATTTTGAGTTCCGTTGTAAAAGGAGTACCGCCGCTTATTCCCGCCACCGCGTCAGAGAATTCGCTGAAATAATATGTTCCCTGAATAAAGGCACCGACTCCGAATATTTTGTTGACTGGATAAAATACTTTCGCTCCCAGTGTACCGAAAAATTTCCAGTTTTCTTCGAAATTGTTTTTGTTTGTCGTGGTGGAAGGGTTCGTGGAAGTAAAAATGTCATATATTTTCAAATCCGATAGGCCGATGCGCCCGTATATTTCCCAGATATTTTTCGCGCCGTAAGCCACTTGAGAATAAATTTCATTCTGCCTAACCGCATGTTCCTTGCCGTTTTTGTATGTATCTTCGTGATACCAGTAACCTATGGCTGTGTTTAATCCGCCTCCTTCTTTGGAAACGGTTTGAGGTGCACCGAATAATCCCGCCGCCATTGCTGTCGAATTAATCGTAAAAATAAATAACGCCGTCAGCGCGAAGACAGAGAAATTTTTCGTGAGAATTTCCTTCTTCATTTAATTTCCCTTTCCTGTCAATTCCGGATTGGCCGAAGGATATTGCCCGGTAAGCATCGTGGATGATGTCCACTTTGCTTTTCTGGCCTTTACTTTTTTGTAACGGTATTGGACATAGGCATCGCGAAAAGCAACGTAGGGATCAATGGCGGCGTTTTTGAGCGCTTCATAATCGCCAATTCTCAAAGACGTGGCATTAACTTCTTCATAAGTCCTCACTCCCAACCAAGCGTACCAGGGATTGATGTAAGAGACGGGATAAAGAAAAAAGTCGCCGGCGATGCTTACGGAGTCGCGCGGGCTGGAGGGACCCAGTACCGGCCAGACAATGTAAAAGCCCTGTTCCACACCCCAGACCCCCAGCGTCTGACACAGATCGGTATCCTGCTTCTGAAGATCCAGCTCTTTACCGGAAGAAGGATCCATAAGTCCTCCGATACCCCAGACGGTATTTATAGTGAAACGCCCGGCTTCCGTGGCCGCGCCGCTTAGATCCGCCTGAAGCAGACAACTCAAAAACCGCGCGGGAAATGCTAGATTGGAAAAGAAATTTTTCACGCTTACGCGCGCCGGTTCGGGAACAACTGTTTTATAGCCCTGCGCTACTGGTTTGAGCGCCCAGAAATAAAGTTTGTCGTTAAACTGATGCATGGCTCTATTGATCGGTTCCAGAGGATCGGCAATTTCTACACGCTCTTCCTTAAAAGTATCGTTTGCGTAGTCCAAATTCTCTTCGTCTTTGTATTCATCATTGATTGCGTCAGCAGCATTGCCCGTGTCTTTTACAGGGGATTGATCGGAGGTGGAGGCAGGCAAAACCTGCTGAGGTGCAGACAGATCTTGCGGCAAAACTACAGAAGATGTTTGCTGTCCATGGGCAAAATCCGCTACCAAAAAGATGGATGATAAAATAAAAGTAAGGTAAGGTTTCATGTAACGTACCAGAGCCTACATGCTAAATACAAGTTTTAATTGTCCCCCGCTAGCGGGGGCAGGGGGTGGACAGGCCGCATCAAGATTTCAGGCGGTTATGAAAGTAATCCTTATATTCTTTTTCCACCTCCGTCACTTGAGTGACACCTCCGCCAGCGGAGGATACGAAATGACGGTTTTTTCTAGTGTTTGCTTACCTTCTTGCGCAGAGTTTCCAGCAATTGATCAGGTGTATTCTTTGCCAGTATATCGTTAAACTGCGTGCGGTAGTTCTGAACAAGGCTGACGTTTTCAATAACAACATCATAAACTTTCCATTTGCCGTCTTTCAAAATCACACGGTAAAAAATAGGGATTTCTTTGGAGGATGTAATGATTTTACTCTGAATTTCGGCCTGAGTATCTGATTTCATCTCCTCTTTAAAGAACTCAACTTTCTCATTCGTATAATCCAGAATTTTGTCCGCGTATGATTTCTCCAGCACCTGCTCAAAAAGTTTTACAAATTCCGCGCGCTGAGCCGGGTTGAAATTATTCCAGTTACGCGTCAGAGTGCGCCTGGAAAATTCCATTTCATCGAACATATCCTTGTAAATCAACCGAAGCTTTTCTTTCTTTATCTCTTTGGCCGACTCGGCTTTGAGCTTGGGATTACGCAATACATCGAGAACATCATTCACGCTTTTCTGAACAGTGTTAAGCGGAGCGCCAGCATAAACCGGAAGAGAAAATATTAAAAGCGCCAGAATGGTCGCAAACCCGGCAATTAGTTTTTTCATTTCTTAATCCTCCTCAATTTTAATGAGACTCGCTGACTATAGGAAGCTATAGTCGAATTATCCCGCAAAGCGGAGGGTATGAAACTCTAAGCTTGCTTTGATATTCATACCCGTGCATTATACTATTCTACTGTTTTTTTATATCACCAAAGGCGTACTTGCCGATAAGTCCCACAATATCCACTGGAGCCTGAGTTTCCGTGATTGTTCCGTTAGATCCCAGGAGCGTGCCGGAGCCTCCGGGATCAATGCTGACATATTGGTCGCCCATCAAACCCTCAGTTTTAATAGAGGCGATGGCATCATCATAAATCTTTATGCCTTTTCTGATTTTCATTTTTACCACAGCTTTCTGGTTTTCCTGATCCATGGTGATTCGTTCCACTCTGCCGACCTCGATACCTAAAATATCCACCGGATTGCCGTCTCTCAGGCCGGTTACGGAAATGAATTTGGCAGTTACGGGATAGGAATCGCCTTCCAGAAAAGAAATTTTGCCGAGTTTCACGGTCATGTATCCTATGCAGAGCAGTCCTAGAAAAACAAAGATGCCTACTATGGTTTCTATCTTATATTTTTTCATTTGTTTACTCCTTGACGGCGCATTGCATACGCCCGATTTCTTTTTGTTGAGCTTTGGCCATACTTATAATGGAATCTATTTCGGCAGCAGGCTGTCCTTCGGCGAGTCCCGCCCGGATGGCGAAGTCAACGCATTTATCCGCAGGCGCCCGTTTTTGAACTTCTGTCCAGATGTCACTGATTCCCCGCTCCTGAAAATCCTTAACAAAATCATTCATAATATTTTCGGCTTCCGCGATATCCGAAAAAGGAAGCACTGTGACAAATTCATTGGTTCTGATGCGTGTGGAAAAACCGCCTATGGCTCCGAAGTGTTTATCAATATACAGTCCCATAGAGTGGATGATTTCCTGCGCCGCATCGTGACCCAGACCGGACCTTATAGCGTCGAGATCTGACAAAGTAAAAACAGCGACGCAGTAATTCTCGCCTGCTTCGCCGCGTTTCAGCTGAACATGATTTAAAATTTTAAATTTTCGCTGGGAATAAAGACCTGTAAGTTCCTTCTGCAAAACTTCAAGGCTATTGATAACCTCATCGTTGAAAGGATGATCGAAATTTCCCAACTCTTCCGGTGTTCCCTGAAAAACGATGGTTTTATCATAGAGGGCGAGAATCCGGTTGGAAATAAAATACACGTCCGGAATTTCATGGCTGACCATGATCGCCGTAAAATTAAATTTTCTCTGGTACTGGGCAATCATGCTCAGGATGGCGTTTTTCCTTACAGGATCCTGACCGGTAGTGGGTTCGTCAAACAAAACGATCCTGGGATCGGTTATCAACGCGCGCGCCAGTGCTGCCCGTTTTTGCATACCCCCGGAGAGTTCCGAAGGAAATTTGTGAGCGGCTTCGTTTAATTCTGTTTGTTCAATTCTGGCCATAACCCTGCGGTCAATTTCCGCTCTTTTCAAATTTGTTGTCTCTCTCAAGGGCAGAGCGATATTATCATAGACATTCAGGGAATCAAACAATGCGTTACCCTGAAACATGTAACTAATCTGGGCCAGCGAAGTGGCAATCTCGGATTTCTTCATTTCGGTTAAGGATTTGCCTCGGAAGAGAATAGTACCTTCATCGGGCTTAAGCAGACCGATGATATGTTTGAGCAGGACGCTTTTGCCCGAACCGGAGAGACCTATAATAGTGGTAACCTGCCCCTCATATATTTGTAAATTCACATTATCCAGAACTGTTTGCGATCCGAAACGCTTGGTGATATTTTTAAATTCAATCAATGGAGTAGTCATAAGTTTCTCTATATTAAAAGAAGCGAAGTCACCACATAATCCGATACCAGAATCAACACACAGGAGGTAACGACAGCGGAGGTAGTGGCCAGGCCTACAGCCTTGGCGCCGTGGCTATCCTTGCGCATATGCACAAAATATCCCTGATAACAGCAGACGGTGGCAACGATTACCGCGAATACTATTGCCTTAACAAAACCGTCAGTGAGATCTTTCATATCCACATTGGCTTG
This sequence comes from Deltaproteobacteria bacterium, assembly GCA_026388535.1. Taxonomy (GTDB): domain Bacteria; phylum Desulfobacterota; class Syntrophia; order Syntrophales; family Smithellaceae; genus Smithella. The sequence continues at coordinate 26,468 of JAPLJP010000092.1, forward strand.
AATGCTATGGGAATAAACTCCGGCATTCAACCCCAAAAGCATCACCCCCGAAATGTAGCCGCCGACAATGCCAATGAAGTCAAAGGCGGCGGTGAGCAGGGGAAAACTGATAATCGAAGCGGTAATTCTCGGACTGATGAGATAGCGAAACGGATCAACACGCATGGTCTGCAGGGCGTCGACCTGCTCGGAAATTCGCTGGATACCGATTTCGGCCGTGATGGCCGATCCCGCCCTGGCCGTAATCATAATGGCTGTAAGAACAGGTCCCAATTCCCTGATCAGAGAAAGGGAAACCAGCGCCCCCAACCCGCCCACCGCGCCGAACAGAATCAGAGCGTGGTATGATTGCAGACCAAGAACCATTCCGGTAAATAGGCTCACCAGCATGATAATCGTAATTGATCTGGCCCCGATATAATAAACTTGCTGAATAACCTTGGAGAACTGCTTGGGCCGAAAGGTTTTCCAAAGCGCCATGAAGAGGAAAACCGTTGCCGTGCCTAAAACGTCAATCCAGCCGATGACGGCCTTTCCGATAAAGGCGAATGGCTGAGTCAGGAATATGCCCGTCCCGCATTTTTCTTCGCCCTCTGGGCAGCACTGTTTATTTTCGGTCAAAGCCATGAACAGGTTTCCTCTTGTTGATTTTTCTCAGAGTACTTCAAGCAGGAAGTTTACATATTTATTGAAATTCGTCAACTGTATCTTAGATTACTTCCGCTAGGAATTCTTTTATGATTTGAGCAACTTCTTTCGGTTTTTGCATGGGGATTAAGTGACCGGCTTCAGGCACTGATTTGTATTTTCCGTGACGCAATAAAGATACTGCTCTCGGCAGATCGACAAATTCTTTATTGGGACTTTTTTCTCCTTCTATCACCAAAACCGGACAAGTCAATTTTTCCAGCAGAGGCCAGGGATTACTGCTTGAGCCGCCCATAAACATCGCCGCCTCGCTTTCCGGCGTGCAGGCAAGTTTTAAATCTCCTGTTTTTTGTTTTTCCATACCATATTTGAGATACAGCGCCAGAACTTCCTCATCCCAGTCGGAAAAAAGCGACTTTGATTTTAAATAATCCCAGGCTTGCTCTTCATTTTTCCAGCGATTTGTTCTTTTTATCGATTTGGAAGCCAAGGGATGATCTTTTACACTAATTTTCAGCGAGTAAAATTCTTCCGGCAGAAAAATCGGCTCAATTAGAATCATGGCGCGCGGCTCCATACCGAACGCAGCGGCGGCAATGGTGAGCACTGTAGCCCCCATCGAATGCCCGACAGCCAAATTATTGTGAATGTGTTGCGAACGGCAGAAGCCGGATAAATCCTCGGCAATAATACCCCAAGCCAAGCCGCCTTTTTCCGGATCACACTCGCGATAATTGCAGATATACGGCACCCAGGCCTGATTCGGCGGCGTAAGATTATCTATGATCGGATGCCAGAGCCAGGGTAGAAAACCCGTAGCATGAGCAAAAAGAATTTGCGGAGTTCCTCCGTCATAATAAAGGTAAGGTAATTCCGCGTTGCCAACGTCCTGCATTTTTAACGGCGGTATTTCTCTTTTACCGGTAGCTTGATTAATATTTCGAGACATAACTTAAAAAACCATATCCATGGGAAAAGTCTGCCGGCAGAATTCCAAATGTATATTTCTTTCTACGGCAAAAAAATCATTTCAGAAAATAAATACAGCCACGGCAATAACCGTGGTGACTTTATTATCTTTACAAATTGTTGATTGAGTCACATTAAGAGTTCGGACTATCTTACCGCTGATTTTAAAAATTTCCTTTTTCTCATCCCAGCTTTCATCTACATCGAAATCAATGCCTAAAGTGGAGGCCAGCATGGCCGCGGCCAGATCTTCCGCATAGTCGCCTGCCTGCTTTTCGTTCTGACCGTAGGCGTGATGTTCGCTGATGTAGCCATAAGATGATTTGTCGGCAGGAATGGCACAGCCAACCGACGCCGCCAGAAGTCTTTTAGGTTCATTGGTGCAGCAGCGGCTCAAAACACAATAGGTAATGGCGCCGGGTGTTAACTCTTTTAACCCTTGTGTTTTGGAAATCATTTTGCAGCGCGGCGGAAATATGCTGGACACCTGCACCAAATTGCATTTTTCTATTCCGGCATCACGTAAGGCACGCTCAAAGGAATGCAATTCATCCTTGTGCGTGCCGACTCCTTTGGTAAAAAATATTTTTTTAGGCACAAAACTATCCATTTTTTAACTCCTTACTTCCCCATAATAAGGAACAATATTTTTTTAAAATCAGCCATCTTCCTTTTGGCCGAAAACTATTATGCTATTTATATCAGGGTTCAATTTCTTATTCCACAAAATTATTTATACCCTTTCGCTTATTAAAACTCCGCCGCAATTCGGCAGAAATTAAATTAAAGGGTGCTCAGGGCATTATATATAGATACTCTGCGGCTTGCCTCCGGGAGTTTCATCAACCGCAGGATTAAAATTGATCGTTTAATCTTGCTCAAAACCTAAAAAAAGACTATAAAAGCATGTAAAATTAAATCAAGGCGTTTTTTCATGAAAATCACGGGTATGAAACCCCAAGTAAGAGTTGGAAAAATTTCACAGCAAAATGTTGGGTATAATTCGACTAACGCTTCAAACTTCACTTCGTTCGTTTTCGGCGATTCTCATTACAACTTGCCAATTCCACTGCGCCTATTAGTGACCTTCAGGTTATTCGCTTGCGGAATTGGAGTTTCACGAATAAAGCTTTTTTGTCTTATCGTAATGCTTTTTTTCCTGTCCGGTTGTCTGCGGCTAACGGACACTATCAAAGACGAAAGGGATTTGCGTCAGGATCACGCCGCTTACTTAAACGAGACGGCCAAAGAAAAAGTCCTTCTTCCTGCGGAAGCTCAGGCCAAAATGGATGCGGATTACAACACGACTTACTTTTCGGTCTGGCATAAACTTCAGCCTATTCACGCCTTTCCCGAAAGAGTATCCTTCCTTTTCAAAAAATTCAGTATGAGTCTCGGTTATGGTGAAAACAAAAAAAAACATTCAGCAGAGTGGTTAAAGAAACTTCAGCAAAATGCTTTCTTGGACAATTATCCCAACACCCTGCATCTGGCGATTACGACAAGAAGCACAAATCTGCGGATGCTTCCTACGCAAGGCCCCCACTTTTACAGGCCTGATGGAGACATATCCGGCTGGCCTTTTGATAATCTGCAAATATCCTCTGTGGCCGCGAACACTCCTGTTTTTGTCTGTCATCTCAGCGCGGATAA
>JAPLJP010000159.1 GCA_026388535.1 Deltaproteobacteria bacterium
CGAAAGCCGTCCTGGAAAGGATCCTGGAATTTGAGAAGAGTTTCGGTAAAATATAGTATATTTATTTTTTTGATAGTGCTAATTCTTTTTACTGGTTGCGGTATAAAAGGAAATCCCGTTGTTTCTGCGCCTGATTATCGGCAAATGATGCAAAATATAAAAGTCGTTTCATCAGGGGAAGCAGTAATATTGATATGGGATTTCTTCAATAAAGATGAGAAAATTAATTATGTTGCTGTCGAAAAAAGCGAAGTTGGCAGCTCCGGAAATGAATGCAAGGATTGTCCAAGATCATTCGAACGCATTGGTCAGGTGCCGGTAAGAGGGATAAAACTGAAAAATAAAGAATTTAATACTTTTAGTTTTACTGATAAAAAAGTTGAGCAAGGGAAGACATACAATTATCGCTTAATGCTTTGTGAAAATTCCGATATGTGTTTGGAAGGATACGCAAAAGAAATAAATTTTAAATGATCACGGGTATGAACACCAAAGCAAGCTTTGGAAACATTTCGCCGCCAGCTGCGGGGTCATATACCCTGAATATAGTCCCGTTTAGCTTCGCATGTGGGATAATTCGTCCTGCAAGTTTCAGTGCGCTTCGCTTCTGAAACTTGGGACTCATTAGAATTGGAGTTTAACGAATAAAATATTTAAGGAGGCCTTTTTATGTTTAAGGGGGCAATGGTCGCTATTGTTACGCCATTTAAGAATGATCAAATTGATGAGAAAGCTTTGCGCGAACTCATTGAATTTCAAATTGCCAATGGAACAGACGCTATTGTTCCCTGCGGAACGACCGGTGAGTCGGCGACTCTTACCCATGAAGAACACGATCGTGTGATCGAAATTACCATTGACGCCGTGAAAAAGAGAGTGCCGGTTATTGCCGGTACAGGATCAAATAATACTGCCGAAGCTCTGCGTTTAACTAAACATGCTTATGAAGCCGGCGCTGATGGAGCGCTAATCGTTTGTCCATATTATAACCGTCCCACTCAGGAAGGGCTTTATCAGCATTTTAAAACAATAGCCGAAAGTGTTCCCATCCCTATAATTCCATATAATATACCAAGTAGAACCGGCGTGAATCTTATGCCGGAAATGGTCGCAAAACTGGCAAAAATAAAAAATATCGTCGGCATCAAGGAGGCTTCCGGTTCTATAAAGCAAATGAGCGACGTTATTAATCTCTGCGATAAGGATTTTGCAGTCTTATCCGGCGATGATATTTTCACGTTACCGTTGTTGGCAATCGGGGGCGCCGGTATTATTTCAGTTATTTCTAATGTGGCTCCGGCAGATATGGCCGGACTGGTTGATGCTTTTGCTGAAGGCGACATGGATCAGGCGAAGGATCTTCATCATAAGATGAGCGTGTTGATCGACGCGCTTTTTATCGAAGTTAATCCCATTCCGGTTAAAGCAGCGCTGGCCTTGATGGGTAGAATTAAGTATGAATATAGGTTGCCACTTTGCAAAATGACAGAGGCTAATTTTGAAAAGCTAAAGAACATTATGGTTAATTACGGCTTGATATAAGGTGTTATTAAACCTGTAAGCTTCAGAGTACTTTGTTATAGTCCCACTTAGCTTCGCACGTGGGATAATTTCCAATAGCTTATGGCTATTGGATAGTTCGTCCAACAAATTTTAGTGCGCTACGCTTCTAAAATTTAGGGCTCACTACATCCTGCAAGTTTCAGTCGTAGATGACCTTTAGGTTACGCGCTTCGATTCTGAAACTTGGGACTCATTAGAATGGGAGTTTCACTATAAATAATTTAAGGAGATAATTTTATGGTAAAGGCCGTTGTTACCGGAGCCGGTGGAAAAATGGGCGGTAAAATTATCAGCCTCATTTCCACTACGGAAGGTATTAATGTTGTAGCAGCAATAGAGATAACAGGTCATCCCATTATCGGCCGTGATATAGGCCAGGGACTTGGATTAGGTAAAACAGGCATTCTTGCTTGCGATAAATTAACGGATTGTATTGATCAGGCTGATGTTGTTATCGACTTTACGAATCACGAAGCTTCACTTAATTACCTGAAAATCGCCAGCGAAAGAAACCGTGCCATTGTCATAGGTTCGACCGGATTTACTGCTGATGAAATGAAAAAAATAAAAGAATTGGCCAAAAAGACACGTTGTGTATTGACTCCCAATATGAGCGTTGGCGTAAATGTGATGCTGAAAATTCTGGAATATTGCGCGGGAATCCTTAAAGATGATTATGATGTGGAAATTATTGAGGCTCACCATCATTTAAAAAAAGATGCTCCCAGTGGAACGGCAATACAAATGGCCAAAGTTATTTCTGAAAAATTGGGGCGAGATATGGAGGAATCTGTCGTTTATTCCAGAAAGGGTTTGATCGGCGAGAGGACTAAAAAAGAAATAGGTATACAAACTGTTCGCGCCGGTGATATTGTAGGAGATCATACTGTCATCTTCGGCGGAATCGGAGAGAGGCTGGAATTTATTCATCGTGCCCACAACCGTGACAATTTTGCCAAAGGAGCGATTCGCGCGGCTCAATGGATCGTTAATCAGGAAAACGGCCTGTATGATATGCAGGACGTTCTGGGATTAAGGGATAAGAATTAAAAAAGGTTTTTAAAAGATTTGAATGGCATAATCTGTTATATCGGAATTGGTTCTAATTTAGGCAATGCTTTGAAAAACTGCCAATATGCCGTGGAAAATCTTTCCCTGTCCAGAGGGATTGAGATAACAGGAGTTTCATCTTTTTATAAAACTGAGCCCGTAGGGATTGAGAATCAAAATTATTTCGTAAATGCGGTTGTCGAAATTAAGACAATTCTTTCCGCCCGTAACATATTAGAGACGCTGCATAATATCGAAAATGATATGGGACGCAAGAGAGAGATGAAAGGCGGCCCGAGGATTATAGATATTGATCTCCTTTTCTACGGGCGGGATGTGATTAGAGAAGCTGATTTGATAGTGCCGCATCCGGAAATTCATGAACGGCGCTTTGTTTTGGAACCACTGTGCGAAATAGCTTCTTATTTTATTCATCCCGCTTTTGGTATTTCCATTCGCGGTCTGAAAGAACGGTTACGTGATAATAAAATAGTCGAAATGATCAAAGAATAATAAATCAACAAATAGCTGGATATTATGTTTCGTTTTTTGGTATTTATAACATTGATTTATGTGCTGTATAAGGCAATTAAATCTGTTAGACAAATAAAACCCGCTGAAGATGAAAATTACAAATCCAAATCCTCGTCGGTGGTGGGAGAAGACTTAGTTGAAGATCCTGTTTGTCATACTTTTGTGCCTGTGAGTCAATCCTTTAAAAGGGAAATATCCGGCAGAAATTATTACTTTTGCAGTAAGCAATGCAGTGATAAATATGAATTAGAAAAATATAAGTGAACTCAATAGGAGAATTTATGAAATTTTTTATAGACACTGCTAATATCGAAGAAATCAAGGAAGGAATTACTCTGGGGATGGTTGATGGCGTTACTACAAATCCGTCATTGATCGCTAAAGAAAAAAAAGATTTTGACGTTGTTGTTAAAGATATACTGAAAATTGTAAAAGGACCGGTAAGCCTGGAAGTTGTCAGTCAGGATGCAAAAGCTAAGTTTTCCGAAGGTAAGAAACTTGCTCGCTTGGGAAATAATGTTGTCATTAAAGTTCCTCTTTCCACTGAAGGATTGAAGGCGACAAGGATGTTTGCCGACGCCGGAATTGATGTAAATCAGACTTTAATATTTTCTCCTCTGCAGGCGCTGATGGCGGCGAAAGCTGGCGCCCGATATGTCAGCCCTTTTGTCGGCCGTCTTGATGATATTGCTCATGATGGCATGGAGATTGTGGAACAAATTATCACTATTTACGAAAATTATTGTTATGAAACAGAAGTTATTGTTGCCAGTATCCGCCATCCACGGCATGTTTTGGACGCAGCTTTGATGGGCGCGGATATAGCCACAATTCCTTTCAAAGTAATAGCCCAGCTGGTTAAACATCCTTTAACGGAAAAAGGAATAGAAACGTTTTTAGAAGATTGGAAAAAGGTACCGAAACAAAAAAAATAGATTAAGCTGGATTTCCTCATTGGTATAAAGAATGATTTCAAGACATGAAACCTTTAATTTGCCCAATACAATAACATTGATGAGAATCAGTGTGGTGCCGTTTCTTTTCGTCTTGCTTTCAAAGCCTGGCGAGTTCTGGAGTCTGATTATAGCCATATTGTTTGTTATCGCTTCGGTTACCGATTTCTTTGATGGTTATATTGCCAGGAAATACCACTTAATTACAACAATGGGGAAATTTCTTGACCCCATTGCTGATAAAATTATTGTCAATACAGCAATGATTTTGATGATTCCTATCGGACGTATTCCTGCATGGATAGTCGCCATAACAATTATTCGGGACTTGATTGTCGATGTAATAAGAAGTATCGCCTCTTCCGAAGGAATTTATATACAAGCGAGCATTCTAGGGAAACAAAAGACTTTAACGCAAATTATAGCGGTGACAGCGTTGATGATCCATTATTCTATTTTCGGTATTGATGCCCATGTTGTTGGAACGGTAATTATCTATATCGCTTTATTTCTTACGATTTATTCAGGCGTTGATTATTTCATAAAATTGTATCATAGCGTGGAAAAATGAACTCTGCCGCTCATCGGAAAAGCCGAATTATTAAAAGAATGATTATCATTGAAGCAATGAATTGAAAAGAGCTTAGTCGATTATAAAATATTTTATTATTTTTATTGACAATAAATATCTATTTGTTATAGTCAGCGCCGCTTTTAATGAGCGGGCGTAACTCAGCGGTAGAGTGCTACCTTGCCAAGGTAGACGTCGACGGTTCAAATCCGTTCGCCCGCTCCATTTTATTTTAAGGCGGCATAGCCAAGTGGCTAAGGCAGCGGTCTGCAAAACCGTTATTCCCCGGTTCAAGTCCGGGTGCCGCCTCCAATGAGATTGAGGAGTTTACTTCTTTGTGGAAGTAGCTCCTTTTTTAATTAAAAGAACCGTATATTGTTTATAATTAATCAATATGTTCAATGACTTATTAATATCATTAACGACATCGACTGAACAGATTTAGCGATAAAATATTAGCCGGAATATTTGCTTTTATCTATTAATTATCCAATATGTATTGTTTATTGACTAATAGTATAAATAATGATATATTTATACTTTGGTATGAATATGGAAAGGCAGGAAAAGAAAAAAATGTTTAAAGTAGGCGATTTGGCGGTATATCCGGCACATGGTGTTGGAGTCATTGAAGCCATTGAAAATAGAGAAGTAATGGGTAAGAAACAGTCTTTCTATGTCATGAAGATTATGGGTAATGGCATGAAAATAATGATCCCGATGATGAGTGTTAAAGCTGTGGGATTGCGTGAAATAATTTTGGAAAAAGAAATACCCAAAGTATACGAAATTCTGCGTAACAAAGATGTTACTATCGACAAACAAACGTGGAATAAGCGATATCGGGAGTACCTTGAAAGAATTAAAACCGGCTCAGTATTTGAAATCGCCAGTGTTTTAAGAGATTTATTTATTTTAAAAAGCGACAAAAACCTTTCTTTCGGGGAAAGAAAAATGATGGATACTGCCAAGAATTTACTTGTTAAAGAAATATCCGTGGCTACCAATTCGCAAGAAGCTAAAGTCGAACACGATCTTCAAATGATCTTCACTGTGCAATAACACTGGTGTATTTAATTTTTTACAGACTGCTCTTTGAAAATTAAAAATAGGCATATTACTTTTCCTTTTTCAGGGAAACCGTAAATGTTGCCTCCAAAAACTTTTTTAATTAAATATTTTTGAGTTAATACAAATTAATACAATATAAATGAAAAGGAGGTGAAACGGTTGATAGTTAGGATTATTTTAATTTTGGCATGTTCTATAAGCGGTTTCGCCATCGCGTATTACACATCTTTGTCAGATTCTTATTTGATTCTTGAATCAATGGGCGGATTTATTATCGGATTATTAATTGCATTACTAGTAATAAGAATTGAAAAGGAAATTCGTAAATTATCTTTAAAGGTTATAGTCGGCGGCGTAACGGGAATGATAGTCGGTTTGCTTATCGCTTTAATATTTGGTTTTGGTTTAAACTTTGTAAGCAAAATAAGAGAAAATCAACAGACCGTTCCCTGGATTTATTTGCTGATAACTGATTAATCATGATTATCGTATTCTGGACACAAGTGTAATAATTGAAGGACGGATCGCTGATATTTGTGACAGCGGATTTATAGAAGGTGATTTAATTGTTCCACGCTTTGTTTTAAATGAATTGCAGCTTGTGGCTGATTCTTCAGATTCAATGAAACGGCTGCGGGGAAGGCGTGGCCTGGATGTCCTGAATCATTTGCAGAAAAGTTCCAATATTAATATTGAAATAGTTGATCATGATTTTCCCAAAATTAAAGGAGTTGACGGCAAGCTGGTAGCTCTAGCCAAGCAACTTAACGCTAAACTTCTGACCAATGATTATAATTTAAACAAGGTGGCTGAATTACAGGGTGTTCGGGTATTAAATATTAATGAGCTCGCTAATGCCATGAAACCAGTTGTCCTCCCCGGTGAGCAGATGACTGTAAAAATTGTTCGTGAAGGTAAGGAATTGGGGCAGGGGGTTGCATATCTTGATGATGGAACAATGATTATTGTGGATAATGCTCAAAAATTGCTCAACATGAATGTAAAAGTGGTGGTAACCAGTGTTCTACAAACGACCGCCGGCCGAATGATTTTTTCAGAATTAAAAGAAATGGCAGATAAAAAGAATTAATGAAACGCTAATATTATTTTCTAATGTTTTTTAAAAAGCCTGGAAAATTATTTTTCTGGGCTTTTTTATGAGCTATTCCATTTTTAAATTAAAGATGATATTAAAGAAATAAACAAAGCATTTGTTGGGCTTACGTTACCAATAAAAAGATAGCGCTTTGATTTGCAATGGGAATTAGTTCATGAAAACAGTGGCCATTATACCTGCAGGCGGAGCAGGAAAAAGATTAAAAGCTCACGTGACCAAACAGTATCTGCTCTTGGATCATGTGCCGGTGATGGTCCGGACTCTTCAGACATTTCAGCGGTTGAAAGTTATTGATGAAATTATCTTAGTTTTACCGTCAGATGATGTGTTGTCAGCTCAGCGGCAGTTAATTGATAAATATGATTTAAGTAAAGTAACCAATGTCGTTGCCGGCGGAAAGGAACGTCAGGATTCCGTGAGAAACGGACTCACAGCAATTAAAGGTAAATGTGATTTTGTGGTCATTCATGACGCGGTGCGTCCATTTGTTACTGAAGAATTGATCAAGAAGGTTGTTGCAGCCGCGAAAACCACAGGTGCCGCATCAACCGGTGTCAAAGCAAAAGACACAATAAAGGAAGCAAAAAAAAATAATATAGTTTCAGCTACAATTCCCCGGCACAATTTATGGCTGACTCAGACGCCTCAAGCATTTAAGTTTGAACTTTTACAAAAAGCTCACAAGGTCGCTTGCGAGAAAAAATTTTACGGTACTGATGATGCGTCTTTGGTAGAGAGAATCGGAAAAAAAGTAAAAATGATAGAAGGCTCTTATGATAATATTAAAATTACAACTCCGGAAGATATGCTCATCGCGGATGCTCTGATGAAGACGGGAAGCAAAATTAATTTTCGCAATGGATTTGGTTACGACAGCCATAGATTTTCCACAGGACGAAAACTTATTTTGGGCGGCGTAGAAATTCCTTTCAAGAAAGGATTGCAGGGACATTCCGATGCTGACGCGCTGATTCATGCTGTGTGTGACGCCCTGTTAGGTGCGGCGGGATGCGGCGATATCGGCAGGCACTTTCCCGATACAGATCCAAAGTACAAAAACATTTCCAGCATAGTCTTTCTGAAAAAAATAAATAAGATAATCAAAGCGAAAGGCTTTTCAATTAATAACGTTGATGCAACGGTTTTAATGGAAATGCCTAAGCTTGCGCCTTATGCCGATAAAATTGTTTCTAATATTGCCAAGACCTTAAATATTAATAAAACTTGCGTGAACATAAAAGCCAAAACAAATGAAAAAATGGGCTTTGTTGGCAGAAATGAAGGAGTGGTGGTATTTGCTACAGCTACGGTAACAGAAAGGAAAAATGATGGCTCCAAAGCCTAGGGTAAGATTTGCACCGTCTCCCACAGGAGAACTTCACGTGGGCAACGCACGCACAGCGCTTTTTAACTGGATATTTGCCCGTCATCATGGCGGCACTTTTATCCTGCGCATTGAAGATACGGACGCATCACGCAGCGCCGTGTCTTATCAGAAAAATCTTCTCAATGACTTGAACTGGCTGGGTTTGGATTGGGATGAAGGTCCCCATAAAAATGGAGCTTACGGTCCGTACAAGCAGAGCGAACGCCTGGATATATACAGAAAACATCTACAAAAGCTTATAGACTTGGACTTGGTTTATCCATGCTACTGCACTGAAGAAGAACTGGAAGAAGAGCGCCATGCTTTGATCTTGAGCAAGCGTATGCCGCGCTACATGGGCAAATGCAGAAATCTTATGGCACGCGAGAGAATAAAGCTGGAAAACGAAGGAAGAAAACCTTCATTCCGCTTTAAAGTACAGCCGCAAGTCATTGAATTTGATGATTTAATCCGCGGATCAATGAAATTCGAAGGAGAGGCTATGGGCGATTTCATAATTGTCCGTTCTAATGGTATGCCCGCCTATAATTTTGCTGTTGTCATTGACGATCACCTTATGGGCATCACGCACGTCATCCGTGGCGAAGATCATTTATCTAATACCGCATTGCAGATTATGCTCTACAAGGCTTTTGGTTTCCCGCCGCCTACTTTCGTGCACCATTCTTTAATTCTGGGCAAAGACCGCACCAAACTTAGCAAACGCCATGGTTCTGTATCTGTCGGTGAATTCCGTAAACAGGGAATTTTGCCGGGAGCGCTGATTAATTATTTAGGGCTTTTGGGCAGTTCATTTACGGAAGGCAGGGAGGTAATGTCCCGTGATGAAATGATTACCGGATTCGCGTTAGAGCGCGCATCAAAAAGCGGCGCGATATTTGATGAAGAAAAACTCCGCTGGCTCAACGCTATTTATATCAGAAGTTGTAGGACGGAAGATTTGATTGAGTGGCTTAAACCATTTTTAGAACAGGCGGGTTATAAAACTGACGCTATTGCCGCCAAATGGCTCAATGAAGTAATTGACCTGGTAAAGACGGAATTGACCACGCTTGCCGAGATCGGCAGTCACATAGATATATTCTTCGATGATAAGTTCGAAATCACTGCCGAGGCAAAAAAAATATTGGAGAAAGAAGACGCAGTTCAAGTCATAAAAGCCTTTGGCGAGTATTTAAAAACTGCTGCAGACAATCCGCAGGAAAACTATTTAGCAGCCATTAAATACACTAAAGAAAAAACAAGTGCTAAAGGCAAGGATTTATTCATGCCCATCCGCGTAGCGCTTACAGGAAAAGTCCATGGACCGGAACTGGACAAAGTGTTTGCCCTTCTGGGGGAAAATGCCGTTTTAAAAAGATTGAAGCTTGTGACTTCGTAAAAAAACATATATGCGGCGTTGTGTTTAATCCTTCGTCACCCACAATGATATTCTTAATTTTCCAATGCATCTCCACATGTTGCCACCATTAGCAGCGAATAAATGGCCATGGATAAACAGGGGAGTGTTAGAATTAAATTTGCATCAATCAGGGGTGGTGAGAAGTTAGTAATCATTTTGAAGCATCATTTGCCGAACAATCTGGCGATTCAAAGACAAGAGTTCACGATACTTCTCAGCAGCGGCATTTACATCTTTTATCGATCCTTTGGCAAAATCCTTCAGGAGAGATTTTTTCGTTTCAATAAAGCTTCGCAGATCCTCTTCGCTGATGTTATTAACGAATATTTCTATAATCCGTCTTCTCATTGGACGGTAAGAATTAGTCGACAGGGAAATAATGGTATTATTACAAACCTCCGCCACGAGGTCTTGTTGTCGTTCTTCCAGTTCGATAACTTTTTTCCTGTCTTTTATATTTTTACATTCCTCATCAAAAAGATTTCGCAACGTTTTCAAATCCCTCAGAGAGACGCGTTGCGCGGCGAGTTTCACCATTTCCGGGAAAAACATGATCCAGTATTCCCATACCTCGTCGATGAGACATGCATCGACAACCCACTCCTTACTATTATCATTTGTTTCATCTTGGGTAAACAGGAGCCTGATGAAGTCTATGCCGGCGTGTTTTAAATAATCTTTTACATAGATGCCGTCGCCCTGCTTGATGTATAGGACGTTCATGGCTTCCAGTTGTTTCAAAGCGATCCGCAGAGAACTCAAGTCGACATTGATCTCCTTAGATATTTCCTTCGCCGAAGGTAATTTGGTTCCCGGTTTTAATTTATTGGTGAAGATATCCCTCATGAGAATACGAACAACTCTTTCCGGGACTTGTTGGTTGGACATTGAAATTTCCCCTTTCATTTAAAATGTTAATAATTATAAATAATTATTAACATTTTGTCAAACAATTATTTAATTACTAAAATTAATATACAAAATTCTTGACATTAAGTAGTAATTTGCTATGGTTTATCTAAATCCAGTTTCTGGCGATAACATAAAGTTCCCCCTTTGGGGTGGTTAAAGAGTCAGAACGGGTCTATAAAAGGACACAATGATTGTAGCAGGATGCGACGTAGGATCTCTTACCGCCAAAGCCGTTATTATGAATGATAATAGCGTCGTGGCTCATGAGATAATCAAAATACGCGCAACGACCGTCGTTTCTGCTACTGAGGTTATGAAAAAAGCTCTTTCGTCGTCGTCTCTCCAATTCTCAGATATCAACTATTGTTGCAGCACCGGTTACGGTCGCTATGAAATACCATTTGCCCAGATGAATATGAGCGAGATTTCCTGTCACGGATTGGGTGCCTTTTGGACAGACCCGAGTATCAGGACGATTATCGATATCGGCGGTCAGGATTGCAAGGTTATTCTCATTGATGAAACCGGCAATGTTCGGGACTTCATCATGAATGACAAATGCGCCGCCGGCACGGGAAGATCCCTGGAAATTCTGGCTAAAACGATCGGTGTCGAACTGGAGGAATTGGGACCATTGGCTCTCCAATCGAAAAAGCCTATCAATATAACCAACAAGTGCAGCATCTTTATGGAATTAGAAGTACTCAACCACCTCTACACAAGGAAGAAAATCAGGCATATCGCCTGCGGTATTGCTGATGCTGTTGCCAAACGCGTTGCCGCTCTGGCCAAAGCTGTCGATGTCGAAGATGATATTTGCATAACCGGAGGAGTATCAAAAAATCCCGGTGTGATTCGGCAACTGTGCCAGCATATGAACGTCTCTTTTAAGTCCCTTCCCATTGATCCCCAGATCATCGGTGCTTTGGGAGCTGCCGTATTTGCCATGAGAGCCAGGCAGGCGGGGGGAAATCTATGATTACGGCAGGGGTAGATGTGGGTACACGATTTATCAAGGTTTGCATTACCGACGGCAGAGATCCGCTCGGCTTTGCCTGCACGGAGATGGGTCCTCATTTCGATGCTGTCATCAAGTCGCTTTTCAAGGAAGCCCGCTCCCAGGCACAGGTAGGAAGATGGGGGATCAAAAAAATCATCGCCACCGGTTTCGGTGGACATCTGGTTAAGAAGGCCATCTTCACCTTGAGCGAATCGGTCTGCACGGCCAAAGCCGCTTTCATTTTGAATAATGATATAAGAACGATCGTTGATGTGGGAGGACTCTTCATCAATGTCTCGACGATTGACAGCAACGGTTTCCTGGAAGGTACACATATAAACGAGAGGTGTGCCGCCGGAAGCGGAAAGTTTCTCGAGATGATCGCCGAGGCAGTGGGTATGCCTTTCGAAAGGATATCCAACTATGCCGCCCAATCGCATAGCCCCTATTCCTGTTCCAACAATTGTGCAGTCTTTGCTGAAAGCGAAATTATATCCCAACTCAACGCCGGGAGAAGCAGCAGTGATGTTTTATCTGGTGTTGTAAGGGCAGTTGCCTCGAAAGCGGCTACCCTGCTTAAAAGCGCCCAAGCCAAGGACGATATAGCGCTGATCGGAGGTGTAGCCAAAGTGCCGTTATTGAAAGATATGCTTACGGAAATTACGGACAGAAAAATTGTCACTTTGTCCGTTGATTCCCAGCTCTTGGCCGCCTTTGGGGCGGCCCTTATAGCTCAGGGAAAGACCATGCAAAAAAAGGAACGGGTCTATGCCGTGGGGGGAAACTGAATGATTCAAATTGCCTCAGTATGCTTTAAATATATTTATCTGGAGTAGATTATGAGAGATGTTTATGTAGTTGCGGCTCACACGATCAAGTTTGGCAAATACCTGGAAAAGACAATTTCCGATTTGTCAGCCATGACGGTTCTCCCCTGTCTGAAAGAGGCAGGCCTGGACAAGAAGAATATACAAGCGCTCTGGTTTTCCAATTCGGCTTGGGGCGAATACAAAAGACAGGTCTGTATTCGCGGACAGGTGGCTCTCCGTCCTCTGGGAATCGACGCCATTCCCATCACGAATCTGGAAAATGCATGTGCCGGTGGTTCCACGGCCTTTCATCATGCCTGGATGGGCGTGGCCAGCGGAATGTATGATGTTACCATGGCCCTGGGTGCGGAAAAGATCTATGACCGGAACCAGTTCCTCGTGTTTTCCGGATTTCTTACCGGTTTAGATGTAGGAAACTTCGGTAGAACACTGGAAACATTGGGTGATGTCGCCTTAAGCAACGACGAAAAGAAGGCAATGGCTTCCCACATGGAAAAGTACAAAGGTATGGCAAAGAAAGGCTCCGGCAAGGGCAGAAAGAAATCCTTCAAGGATAAATTCATGGCCCGGCGGGACGCACTGGTTGTCGCCATCCGGATAGGCGAAACCATGGGCTATGACATGTTGAAGAAACTGCGGAAGTTAGGTAGCAGCGACCATTCACCCTTTATGGATGTTTATGGCTATGAAGCGCGCCAGCACATGAAAAAGTTTGGCAGTACCATCGAACAATTGGCCTTGATCGCCTCCAAGAATCATTTCCACTCATCTTTGAATCCCAATGCCCAGTATCAATTTTTAGTATCACCGGAGGAAGTATTGGCGGACCGTTTGGTTACCTGGCCGCTGACCCGTTCCATGTGCGCCCCCATCGGCGACGGCGCCGCCTCGGCAATTCTCTGCGATGAAGCGACGGTAAGACGATTGGGGGTGGCCGCCCAGGCGGTGAAGGTAAGGGCTTCAATCCTGGGTTCCGGCATGGCGAGGGATCGTGACGGCATCGATATCGGCGAGCGGCTAAGTCGTCTCGCCTACGAAAAGTCCGGGTTGAGTCCCGCCGAGATCAATTTTGCCGAGGTGCACGACGCCACCGCCTACGGAGAACTTCACCAGTGCGAGTCCCTGGGGTTCTGCCGTTTGGGTGAAGGAGGAAGGTATGCCGAAAGCGGGGCGACTAAACTGGGCGGTAAACAACCCGTTAATCCCAGCGGCGGACTGGAATCGCGCGGTCATCCCATTGGTGCCTCAGGCCTTGCGCAGATTCACGAATTGGTAACTCAGCTACGCGGTTTTGCCGGGGCAAGACAGGTGGCCGGGGCGAAGGTGGGACTGGCTGAAAACGGTGGCGGAGCCCTGGGAGTGGAAGAGGCCGCAATGTGTATTCATATCCTGGAAGCGCCCTCATTGAAATAGAGAAGATTAAGGAGAAATAAATTGAATAGAAATTTAAGAAAATTGGATTTGGGGAAAAACATTTTGAAATCAGTTTGTTTGTTTTCCGTAAATGAAATCAAGAGAGGTACTTTCCTAAAAAATATCCGCGGCGTTTCCAAGACGGAAATCATCGAGGAAATGTCGTGGGGGGAACTGCTGGAAGAAAAAGCAGCCCGCTACAGGGATAAAATTTTTCTCATGTTTGAAGATAAAACCTTTACCTATCGCCAAATGAACGAAAACGCCAATCGTATGGCCAATTACTTTTTATCCAAAGGTGCCGGGCAGGGCAAGGGGGTGGCGATCCTTATGGACAATTCGCCCAGCTTCATCGATATCTTCATCGGCATCCAGAAGATAGGCATGTTCGCCGTTCCCGTGAATACGTCTTTGAAGGGAGATAGTCTCCTATACATCCTCAACCATTGCGACGCCAAATATCTGGTCATCGATGAATCCCATCTGGAAACTTTGAAAAAGATCGCCGACCGGCTGGAAAATATAAAAACCATTATCGTCAACCCATCCTCGTCATCACCGGAGAAATATCCTGCGGGCTACCATTTGCTTGATGAAGCTTATAAGGAATCGCCTGTGAGTCCAGGGATCGGATACCGCAAGGACGACATCTGCTTTATCACCTATACCTCCGGAACAACCGGGCTTCCCAAGGGTGTCGTTTATCGCTACCGGAAATCATCGGTGAAACTGCTATCTCTGGTTGCCGTAATGCTCTTCAAAAAAAGCGACGTCCTATATACTGGCATGCCCCTTTTCCACGGCAATGCCCTTTTCGTAACGGTGACAAACGCCCTGCATGTAGGAGCCAGGGTTGTTCTGGCTAAGAAATTTTCGGCCAGCCGTTTCTGGGATGATATTAGAAAGTACAACGTCACTACTTTTAACACCATCGGCGCCATGATTCCTATTATGATGAAGCAGCCGGAGAAACCGACTGACCGCCAGCACAAGGTACGTTTCATCATCTCGGCGGCCTGTCCCGCGGATCTCTGGGAGAAGTTCGAGAAGCGCTTCGGGCTTGCCATATATGAGACCTATGGCGCTGTTGACGGAGGCGGCAAGATCATCCTCAATTTGGGTACCGCACCGGTGGGTTCCATCGGCAAACCGCCTATGAAAGTCAAATACCGCCTTGTGGATACCAATATGAATGATGTCCCCGATGGTACTCCAGGCGAGTTAGTCTTTCCCATCTCTAATAAGAAGAGCACCTCCTCTGTCGAGTACTACAAAAACGAAAAGGCCTCGGCCGAAAAGATGAACGGCGGCTTTATCTTCACCGGTGATCTGATCCGACGCGACGCCGAGGGCTTCCTCTACTTTATCGGCAGGAATACCGAGTCAATGCGCATTAAAGGTGAGAACGTTTCTGCATTCGAGGTAGAACAGGCGATCCAGAAACACCCCAACGTTCTGGAGGCCGCCGTCTACGCCGTTCCTTCGGAGTTGGCCGAGGATGATATTATGGCCTCCCTAACTCTGGTGGAGGGCATGACACTGAAAGAAACCGATTTGATCGAGTACCTGAAAGAAAACCTGCCGAAGTTCGCTGTGCCCAGATATGTGAAGATCGTTCCGGAGTTGCCCAAGACCGAAACCCACCGGGTAAAGAAAAAGGAGCTGGAAGTATTGAAGGTAGTTTCCGGAACCTGGGACGAAAATAAACTGGCCTATTTATAGATGGCTTTAAAATGTCAAAATATTTTCCATACGAGGAGGGTTAGCATTATGAAAAAAATCAGTAACGATCTCTGGCAGAAGATGTTTTTCCTGGGTTCACTTTGGAACATAGGCATCGGCCTCATCGGTCTCTGCTTTTACACTCTTGCGATCACAATGTTTTTTGGGGCTGAGGCAGTAACGGATAATCTCCTGTTTTTGATTTTCTTTAGATTCTTCATGATCGCGGTGATTCTCTTCGGCATCGGCTACTACATTGTCTCTCGCGATCTCTCGGGCAATCGGGCTGTCGTCTGGCTGGGGCTTATAGCCAAACTAATCATCTTCTTCACTTTCGTCTATTACTATGCCTTGGGGCAGGCTACCTGGTTTTCCGTTTTCGCTGTATCCGGGGACTTCGTCTTCTCCATCTTGTTCATCATCTTCCTTTATCAGACGAAGGATGGCGTTTACTAACTACTTTATAAAATAACGAAAAGAAGAGATGGTATTTTATGGCAAAAAAACCAACAGACAATCTTTCTCCTCTCTATACCTATCGTGATGGGATGGAGTGGAACCCAGTGGAAAAAGTGATCATGGAGCGGCGGAGCATCCGGAACTTCAAAAAGGAACCGGTTCCCGACAACCTGATCAGAAGAGTTCTGGAGGCCGGAAGGTTCGCCCCCACGGCGGCAAACGCCCAACCCTGGAAGTTCATCGTCGTCAAGGACCAAGCACTGATCGCTGAAATGGAGCGAGCTACAGTGCGGATTTCGAAATTCCTTATGTGGTTTGTTGATTATAACAGAAACGCCTTCCGGCGCATATTTCTGGCTCCCTATACGAAATTCATGACCCGTTTGATGCCGAACAAACTCCACCCCGTTCCCTTCAACCTTCTCCAACAGATAGCGGCGGAAAATGCGACCGTTTACTACAATGCTCCTGTCATGATACTGCTTTTAATTGATAAGCGGGGGATAGGCAACCCGGCGTTGGATGCCGGCATCTGTGGTCAGAACATTGTTTTGGCAGCTCACAGCTTGGGGTTGGGAACATGCTGGATCGGTATGATGACTGTTTTAATGATGAACCCCTTCTGGCGGAGGAAGTTAGGAATCAAATCTCCCTACGAACTTACTGATTGTATTGTTTTGGGTTGGCCGAAAGGAGACTATGACGGCGAGGTAACGAGAGAGGTGCAGTTGGTCGAATGGATCGAGACCAACGGGGTGAAAAGAATCGAAAGGCAGGGGGACGTGATATGTTAAATCTGTCATTAGGTAAGAAGGGAAGGATTCCCAATTATTTCAAAGAAAGTCAGATGATCTACGGCGTTGTTACCTTTGATCCCGATGTATGCACGGGCTGCGGCATCTGCGTTTCCATTTGTCCGGCACGCGGTTTGACGCTTACCAAAAGGCCAGACGATACCAAAAAGAAGATACCTTTGTTGATTGAAACCGCTCCAGGGATATCGTTGTGCATGGCCTGTGGGGACTGCACGGCGGCCTGTCCGGAGGCGGCCATAAGCATTAGAAGAGGATTCAATGCCGGGTTCTTTTTTCGGAAGCTGTCACAGAAACCGGATTTGATCCTGCCGAAGAAATATTAACGGTAGAAAAAGGAGGAGGCAATTGAAGACGAAACCAAAACCATTTGAATACCTGAAATGGAGCGCCAGGTTTATGAAATTCGGGTACTACCTGTCGGTTATTCCCAATCTTATTTACTGGATTCTCAGGCTTGCGCGGCCCCTCTATGTCAAGAAAGAGAATTTCTTTAATCACAGGTTCAGATACGCTTTCCTGATTTTGGGAGGAGGAATTCTTCCTCCCGAGGAAATCAGACCCTATCGGTACGGCGTAAAGGCTTTTGTCGATAATATGGAAAATGCCGTGAAGGCTAATGAGAGCGGCAAGCCTGTTGTCTGGGTGGAATGGATTCTCTCCTCAGAGATCGTAAACGCTTTTGACGCCGTTCCTTTCAATCCGGAAGCGCTCAATGTGTTCGGAAACATGTCCGGTCAGGACGTACCGTCGCGGCTGATGGAGGAAGCGGAAAGCGCCGGCTTTGCAACCGAATACTGTTCAGCCATTAAAGTGACAGCCGGATCCTACATGCTGAAGCAAATCCCCAAACCTACGGCCATCATTGCGGGCTCGCATCCGTGCGACACCAATGTTTCCGCCTATCAGAGCATCGCTCATCTCACGGGCGCCCCTGTGTTCTTTTTCGACTCCCCCTACTGGCGCGATGAAGACGCCTTCGATTACTATGAAAAAAACATGTGGCGTCTCATAGATTTCCTGGAAAAAAATCTCCACCAGAAAATCAACTGGGACAGGCTCAAGCAGATCGTGGAAAACGAAAACAGGTTCAATTTTTACATGCAGGAAATCTGCGAAATGATGCGGGCCATTCCGTCTCCCGCAACGATGATCACGCCGGTTTTCGCATGGGTCGTGCGGGAAATCGCCATCGGCGACCCTAACGGCACCGAAATGGCCAAACGCATGTACGAGGTCGTAAAGGATCGTTATGAAAAGGGCATTGGTGTCGTCAAAAAGGAAAATATCCGCGTTTTGTGGTGGAACCCGCCGATTGCTTTTTTTGCCTACGTCTTCAAATGGATGGAGGACGAATTCGGCGCCGTTGTCGTTAAAGACTTTATCGGCGATGTTAAAATGCCGCAGATAGATACCTCATCGAAAAAGACAATGATCCGTGACATGGCCAAGAATCATCTTTATCTGGCGATGGCCAGACAGTGTCACGGACCGGTGGAGTTTATCACGCAGGAACTGGAAAAGGCCATTGAAGAATATTCGCCCGATTGCCTGATTTTCGCGGGACATGCCGGTTGCAAACACGGCTGGGCCGTCATCGGCATTATCAAAGACCTGCTGAAAAAAAGGGGATTGCCGTCGCTGTTCATGAATATGGATATCATGGATCAGAGACATGCGACAGAGGATGACATCAAACGCTGGATAACGGAATTTTTCAGGAGCAATGGATTCATATGAAAACGATACTAGATGAAACGAAAGAATTGGCCGCATCGACCGTCAATCAATATCTGGAAGAAGCCCAAAAACAGGGCAAAAAAATCATTGGATATTTCTGTTCGTATATGCCCGAGGAGATTATCCATGCCGCAGGATTTGTGCCCTACCGCATGCGGGCGGTGCAAAGCAAGGGAACAACGCGCGCAGATGCTTATTATTCTTCGATCAACTGCACATTCGTCAAGCACTGTTTCGACAAGGCGCTCAACGGAGATTTCGCATTTTTGGACGGCGTTGTTTTCGTAAATGGCTGTGATCATTCGCGGCGCATGTATGACAACTGGCGTTATGCCGGAATCGACCCCTCTTTTCTGCACATGTTTTTCGCGCCGCACATGATCAAGGAAACAGCTCTTGAATATTTTTCTCTGGAGTGCAGTAAGCTAAAATCATCCATCGAGAAACATTTTCATATCTCCATAAACGACGAATCGCTCAAGCATTCCATCAGTCTTTATAATCAGAAGCGGCGTCTTCTGACGGAAATTTATTCATTGAGACGCAATAAAGATGTGCCCATAAAAGCCAGTGAGTTATTGGGCGTTATGCTGGCCGTCACGGCAGTGCCGGTTGAAAAGGCCATAGAAATACTGACGGATGTAAAGAAGTTCCTTTTGGGGCGCGTTGTATCCAAACAGGGAGACCTGCGGCTGTTTATTTCAGGAGGCTGTATCGAGGAAATGGATCATTTGGAACTCATAGAAAATTGCGGAGCAGTAATCGTGGCCGACAACATCTGCCTGGGGACCCGTCATTTTCTTGATGAGGTAAAGGAGGAAGGAGAACCTATTAGAGCCATTGCCAATAGGTACCTTAGTCATCTCTCCTGTCCGCGGATGATGGGCGACTTTGAGCGGAGATTCGATTATTTACTGGGCGTCAGGGATGAATACGGCATAGAAGGCGTCATCATTGAAAAACTAAAATTCTGCGATATCTGGGGCGGGGAAATATACCTCTGGCGCGCGGAAACAAAAAAAAGAAATATTCCTCTGCTGGCGTTAGAGAGGGAAATCTACGGCGGCAGCGCCGGGCAGATCAAAACAAGAGTACAGGCTTTTCTGGAGAAGCTGAGAAACAGGCAGATCGCGGATGAAGGTTTGGTTCAGGCGGCCGGATCCGATTATAAACCGAAACTATAACCATGCTTGGAGGATAGGATGTTATGAAAAATACAGGGAACAGTTACGAATACATAATCATCGGTACGGGACCGGGGGGTGCTCCGGCGGCCAGGGAATTGGCGAAGGCAGGCAAAAAAGTTCTCATGGTGGAAAGGGGAGATTATCACAAGAAATTCCTTGGACTGCCCTTTGGCATCAGATTGCTGGAGCGTTATATGCTCT
Organism: Deltaproteobacteria bacterium; assembly: GCA_026388535.1. Lineage (GTDB taxonomy): Bacteria > Desulfobacterota > Syntrophia > Syntrophales > Smithellaceae > Smithella. Next base: position 19,925 of record JAPLJP010000159.1, read on the forward strand.
TTGCCAGGTCTATGGAGGGCGTGATAATCGAAAGAGGCATCACCGTCGGCGGTTCCTCCATGGTTTATCAATCGAACGTGATGGACCCTCCCCAAAAGCTGATCAACAATATGGGAATTGATTTCAGCCCTGAGGCCAAGGAACTGAAAAAAGAGATCGGTGTCGAGGTCCTGCCGGAAAAGTTCTACAGGAATAACAAAGGGCTCTACCGGATGCTGGAGACGGCCGCAAAGATGGGAATTCCTTTTCGGGAGCAGGAGAAGTTCGTCCATGCTGATAAGTGCAAGCTGGGATGCGACTGGTGCATGTTGGGATGTCCGGAAAATGCCCGCTGGACGACGAGAGAGCATGTGGAGGAGGCAAAATCATACGGCGCCAAGCTTATTTATAATTCTCCCGTCAACAAGGTTATCTTCAACGCTGGTAAATCAAAAGCAATAGGCATTCAACTGAAAAACGGCACAATAATATATGGTGACAACATTATTCTCTCCGCCGGTGGTATCGGTTCTCCCGCCCTCTTGTTAAGATCGGGGGTTAAACGTTTGGGAAGTCAGGAAGTGGGAACAAGGTTCTTTATGGATCCCATGAACATCATGCTGGGCTACAGCAAAGATCCCGACGGCGGCTTGTGGGGAATCCAGACCTTTTCCCATGCCATTGAATCCATGGCCCAAAGCGAAGGATTTATGATCGGCAATTGTTCCGCCTTTGGAACCTGGACGGTTTTATCTTTCTTCCGCATGCAGACCGCGAAAGAAAATCTGCCCAAATTCCCCATCATGAAAAGGGGTATGGGTTTATTTCTGAAGCTGTCCGACGAAGCTCATGGACAGATCTATCCCAACGAAAAAACGAGCAAGCCTTTTACCGCAGTCGATGAGAAGAAGCTGAAAAAGGGAACGGATATTATGCGGGAGATAATCATTAAATCCGGCGGCGATCCCGCTACCATTTCAATCCTGAAATGGGCGGGAGGTCATCCCGGAGGCACACTGGCCATGGGACAGGCGGTCAACAGAGATTTCTCCACGGAGATCGACAACCTCTATGTATGCGACGGCAGTACCATGCCCGTATCACCGGGGGCACCTCCATCGTTGTCTATCTGTTCCATGTCGATGCTTTTAAGCAAGATGCTTTTGGGGAAAGTGAAGGCGGAAGACAGGTTCGTTAAGCAATGACGATTTTGTGACTTTAGTGGTTCATTGATCATATTGGCATAGCGTGTCAATATTGATTTCCACTCAATATCTGTCACGCAGTGATATTTGTTTTCGTATGGCGATGATGTAAATAATAACGTTTACAACGATTACCATGCCGCCTAAAAATTGTTGAATTGTAGTTGTCAGATGTTCCGGATAAATTAACGGAATCAGATAGCGAACGATGAAATCGCCGCTATATACACTGTTTCCCGCAAGATTACGAAAATGATTTTCGAGCGGTGTTAATGGACAAACCCAGCCGAGGATTTCCATGGCCGCTCCCCAAATGGCCGCGGGAAGGTGCACAATAGCCATTCGCGGCCAACGGATTACCAGCAATCCGCCGCAGATAACGAAGGCGATGAATAGAAAATGCGTTACAACAATCGTATCGGCAAATACGTTGTACACATCCGCCTCCAATAACAACATTGAAGCTATTTTATCATTTGGGCAGCCAGCCTATTCCTTTGGCATGCAGGCTCTGTATGTAGAGTCTGTCGGCGGTTTCCGTTACCCCTGTAGTTTCCGGATATTTGCCGCTCGGGTCCTGCAAATCAGCAACTATATTGCCGTCTTCTTTAAAAGCTATTACATGACCGTATTGTTTCGGAACCGGCCACATAAAGCGTGGCAGACGGTATGTTAACTTGCGTATGAAAGGTGTGGAAGTTAGAGTAATTTTATCTAGAGCAGGAGTGCGCGGTTTCACTAAACCAAGCCATATTTTCCCGTCAAGACCGCGCATGAGATTGTCGGGATACCCGGGCAGATTTTCAAAAAGCATTAGAGCCAGGTTATTTGGATAAGAAATATCCAAATTGTCTGATTTGATGGAAATCTTCCAGACACGATATTTCCCGGTTTCGTTGACAAAAAGCCATTCCTCATCCTGACTCAGGACGATACCGTTGGCAAAGCTGAATCCTTTTGCCACAATACGGGTTATTTTAGTTGCCGGGTCGTATTCCAAAATACGTCCCGTTGAGCGCTGTTCCATAATATCCATAATGCTGGCCTGGAATACTCCCCCCCATTCTTTTGGGGAGAAGCGTGTGGAGGCGTCGCTGAAATATATTTTCCCTGATTTTGCTACCGCCACCGCGTCTGCGTAGCGGATATATTCTCCATATACTTGATTGGTCAGTATGGTGATTTTTTTATCCGGACTTATGGAAACAAGGCCGTTATCAACGTCGGCGGCAATTATGTTTCCCTGAGCGTCAAAGTCGAAGCCCAGAATATGCCCGCCTGTGTTTGCGTAAACTTCCCGCTGAGTGCCGTCCTGATTCATGCGCAGAATTTTGCCGCTGGTTACGGTGGTGTAAAGTTTGCCGTCTTTGCCAATGACAATTTGTTCCGGTCCTTCGTCCGCTCCCAGGGAAATAAATTTGAGATTAGCAAGCTTTGTATTGACAGCATGCGGCCCTGTGTATCCGTCGGGAACAGGTGGAATCCATTGAACAGGTTTAATCGGAACAGGCCAGAGAGTTAGATATGCTAATAACAACAACGCGATAACAACGACTCCACCAAAATATTTTTCCATAATTACTCCTCCTGAAATTATTGAAGGTTTATTATAACTAATTCTAAAGCGGTATATTGTTGTGTTTCTTTGATACCCTTGTTTCTTTTTTATCTTTCAGCGCATCCAAGAGAGCAATGATTCTTTTTCGCGTATCTCGTGGAGCGATAATTTCTTCAATGATGCCCATCGATGCCGCAAAATATGGATTATTGAATTTTTCTTCATAAGCGGTAACAAGCTCCGTTCTTTTAGAAGTGGGATCTTTGGCGGCGGAGATCTCACCGCGGTAAATAATATTGCAGGCTCCTTCCGCGCCCATGACGGCGATTTCGGCAGTCGGCCACGCCATAACATAATCCGCGCCTAATTGTTTACTGCACATACCGATATACGCTCCGCCGTACGCTTTGCGGGTGATGACGGTTATTTTCGGTACTGTCGCTTCCGAATAAGCGTGGAGAAGTTTCGCGCCGTGGCGGATTATGCCCGCCCATTCCTGATTAGTGCCCGGCATGTATCCGGGAACATCTGTGAAGGTCAAAAGAGGAATATTAAAAGCGTCGCAGAAGCGAATAAAACGGGCTGCTTTATCGGATGCGTTCACATCCAGAACACCGGCGGCAAAGCGGGGATTATTGGCAATAACGCCCACCGGTTTTCCCATAATGCGGATAAAAGCAACAACGATATTCTGAGCCCAGAGTTCGAATGGTTCAAACATTTCTCCATTATCGGCAACGAGCTTGATAATTTTTTTCATGTCGTATGCGCGGTTGCCCTTATCTGGAATAATTGTATCGAGTTCCTCGCAAATTCTTTCCGCGCTATCTGTGCAATCAGCCAGGGGCAGGGGAGAATGGCAGCTATCCGGCACGTAGGAAAGCAGATTTTTTATTTTTTCGATGCAGTCGGCATCGTTTTCCGTGACAAAGTGGCAGACACCGCTTTTTGTAGCATGAGCAATCGCTCCGCCCAGTTCATCATGGGTTACTTCTTCGCCGATTACCGCTTTGATGACATCCGGCCCGGTGATATACATATAGCTGCTGCCTTTAACCATAAAAACCCAATCGGCAAGAGCAGGGGAGTAGACGGCTCCGCCGGCTGTAGGTCCCATGATGGCCGTTATCTGCGGAATATAACCGGAACCTATTGTGTTGCGGTAGAAAATTCCGCCGTAGCCTTCAAGAGAAGGGACGCCTTCCTGAATGCGCGCGCCGCCCGAATCGATAAGAGCCACGAAAGGCTTTTGCGCGGAGATAGCCATGTCCATCACTTTCCATATTTTCTTCGCGTGCATTTCACCCAGACTACCGCCGGAACTGCTGAAATCCTGAGCCGCCGCGAAAACAACGCGCCCGTTTACTTTACCGAAGC
>JAPLJP010000163.1 GCA_026388535.1 Deltaproteobacteria bacterium
TTAACAATTTGTTTCTTTCAAGTTAAAAATGAATACAACATCATTACTTTTATATTTTTCTTTTCCCGAAGAAAGATTATTTTTCCCGGGGAATGACGTGCACTGACGTGGCTTTGAATGAAGCGATTACGGTTCCGCCTTGTGCGATACTTAAATCTTCGCACGAAGGTATTGTGATGTAAGCTACCAAAGGAAATCCGCAATCAAGAGTCAGTTTATTAAAAAATCCCTGGCGGATAATTTTGGAAACTTTTGCTTCGAAAATATTGCGCGCGCTTATTTTACTCTGCGTCTGGCTTGATACGGTTACATTTTCCGGCCGCAAACAGCAGTAGACTTTCTGCCCTATGGAACAATCACCAACCGCTTCTATTGATTTTCCATTTATAGAAACAACCATCTGGCCTTCGGAACAACTTTTGACTGTGCCTTCCAATATTGATTCCGTACCGACAAAGTTGGCCACAAATTCAGAATCCGGATGATTAAATATTGCGGCTGTTGTTCCTGATTGTACGATTTTACCGGCATTCATAACACTGACATCCTGGGCCAGACGCAGCGTTTCTTCACGATCATGGAGCGCCATCACCGCCGTGATTTTTGTTTCTTCCAATATCTGTTTCAAATCATCAATAATAGTATCCCGCGACGGAGGATCGAGCGAATTAAAAGCTTCATCAAGTAAAATGATTTGCGGTTTGATGGCAAAAGCGCGCGCCAGCGATACTCTTTTGGCTTCTCCCCCGGAAAGAGTCTTGGCCGATCTTTTCGCCAATTGGCTTATTCCAAAATAATCCAGGGCACTCTTAACTCTGGATCTGATTTCTCCATTTTTTAATCTTCTGAATTTTAAACCGAGAGCTACATTTTCAAAAACCGAATTATTCAAAAGCAAAGGTTCTTGAAACACCACAGAGGCATGATGACGCAACAAAGCCAGATCAGCCCTGTTTTCAACCGCCTGTCCTTGAAAATAAATTTTGCCATGTTCGGGTTTTAATAAACACGCCAGCATCAAAAGCAAAGTGGATTTGCCCGCGCCGTTGGGTCCAATCAGCGCCAGTATTCTTCCCTGCAGCACCTGGAATTCGGGAATATCCAATACGGTTACGCCGCCCCGCTGCAAAATTATATTTTCTGTTTTGATCAGAGTTTCGGAATTCATCGCGGTTGCTGCCTTTGCTGAATCTGTGTGAGGATAAGATTAACAAAGAACGCGAGAAGCAGAAGGATAATTCCCAACGCGATGGCTATGTCAAAATTTCCCTTGCCGGTTTCCATAACTGTGGCTGTGGTGAGCACGCGTGAATAGCCCTTGATATTACCGCCGACCATGATGGAAGCGCCCACTTCGGAAATCACTCCCCCGAAACCGGCCATGACCGCGGCCAGCAGTGGCAGTCTCGCTTCTTTAATCAATACCCACACCATCTGCAAACGGCTCGCGCCCAGAGATAAAATCTGCAAACGCAGATTCGGCGGCAGGTTTTGAATGGCGGCCAGCGATATGCCCATGACAATCGGCGTGGCGATGATCGCCTGGGCGATAATCATAGCCGAGGGTGTATAGAGTATTTCCAGAAAACCCAAGGGCCCGTTGCGCCAGATCAGAATCGTTACAAACAGACCAACGACAACCGGCGGTAGGCCCATTCCCGTATTGATTAAACTAATGACCAGTCTCTTGCCGTAAAAGTTGGTTAAAGCAACCGCAGTTCCAATGGAAACCCCGATGAAAAGGCTGATAAACGTGGCTGTCCCTGATATTTTCAAAGACAGCCACGTTATCCCCAGTACTTCAGGATCAAAACTGATGATCAACTCAAAAGCTTTTATGATCCCCTGAATAATTAATTCCACTTGATAAAACCTGAAATTCTTTCACTAAAATTATTTTCCTAAATCTTCATCCTTTTTGTCCGCATCAGGGAAAAACAAAGGAGCGCCGTATTTATCAACACCGTAGGTCTTTATTATTTTCTGTGTCTTTTTAGAAACCATAAATTCGGCAAATGCTTTCGCTCCGGCGACATTGACTTTCGGCCATTTGTCAGCATTGACTTCTATAACATGATAAATATTGAGCAGAGCCGAGTCGCCTTCCACCAATATGTCCAATCCCAGATTTTTCTTAAGAGACAAATATGTCCCGCGATCAGCCAGCGTATAACCTTTTTTCTCCGCCGCCACATTTAAAGTCTGTCCCATGCCCAATCCGGTCTGTTGATACCATTTCTGACCTTCAGGATTGATTTCGGCTTTTTTCCATAATGTTTTTTCTTTGGCGTGTGTTCCCGAATTGTCTCCCCGTGATACAAATAACGCGTCCGCTTTGGCGACCAGTTTCAACGCTTCTGCCGAAGATTTTACACCTTTGATTTTGGCGGGATCGGCGCCGGGACCAACAATTATGAAATCATTATGCATAACCAGTTGTCTATTTACGCCAAAGCCGTCAGCTATAAATTTCTTCTCGGCATCAGGCGAATGAACCAGCAGAACATCAGTTTCTCCTTTTTGTCCCATCGCCATGGCCTGACCGGAACCGACAGCAATAGTCTTGACAAAGTAACCTGTTTTCTTTTCAAAGATGGGAATCAACACATCGAGCAACCCCGTATCCTGAGTGCTGGTGGTTGTCGCCAGAATAATATTTTTCTGTTTGGGCGCGGCATTTACGGTCAACACATTTAATGTGCCAAACGCGAAAAGCAACGCGGCTATCATCAAAGTTACTATAAATCTACTGCTTCTGAACATTTTCATAATTTTACTCCTTTATATTAAATTCTTTTTTATTGTGAAACTCCAATTCCAAAAGCGAAGAGGAGGGTACAATACCCAGCAGCTTGCTGCGAAATGTTTCCAAAGCTTGCTGTGAGGTTCATAACCGTGATTTCTTTTGCGCTTTCTCCCATTCCACAGAATTGGGGAAGAAAAGCGGCGCACCATATTTATCCTTGCCGAAATCCCTGATAATCAGTTGGCCCTTTTGGGGAGAGGTCAACCATTTTACAAATGTCTTGGTGTCTTTCGAGTTGACTTTGGGGCATTTTGCCGGATTGACCGGTATCAAAGAAATGAAATTTAAAAGCGCCTCGTCGCCCTCAACCAGAACGGCCAGTTTACTCTGGTCTTTTATGGAAAGATAAGTAGCTCTGTCAATCACGGTGTAGGCCTCCTTCTGATCTGTGTATTTAAGCGTGGGAACATTACCTTCAGCACCCTTTTCGTAAACTGCATACCAGGAACCGGCAGGTTTAATTCCGGCCTTCCCCCAGAGTTCCATTTCCGCCATATGTGTTCCTGATTTGTCGCCGCGGCTGATAAACAGAGAGTTGCTGTCCATTATTTTCTTTAACGCTTCCGTCGCTGTTTTTGTTCCCTTGATTGCCGCCGGATCTGCCGCCGGTCCGACGATAACAAAATCATTGTACATCAGAGGAATTCTTTCGGCGCCGAAACCATCAGCAATGAATTTTTCTTCGAGGGCTTTAGCGTGAACCAAAACCAGATCAATATTGCATTTGCGGGCAATATCCAATGCCGCACCCGTTCCCGCGCCGACATGGCGCACTCTGATTCCTGTATCTTTTTCGAATTTATCTTCCAGAGCGCTGACAATTCCCGCGTCAATCGGACCGATGGTGCTGGATAAAAAAACAAATTTGTCTCCATTGGCGGCCAGCGCCATAGACGACCAGATTAAAATAAACAAAACAGTACATTTCATAATAAATACTTTCATGTTTAATCCTCCTAACGTCAATTTTTTTATTGATAATTTTTCTAAGAATGGAGAATCCGTCCTGCATCTTTAAAATCGTAATTCCCGATTTTTCCTATACGGTTTTTAAATTGGTCTGACTGAAGAATCTCGATAAAAGTTTGAACAACCGGCTGAAAAAAAGTGTTTTTATCCAGAATCATATCAAAACGCTCGCTTATCAGGGGCTGGAAATTCAAATCCAATATTTTCGCCACCGCAGCAGAGGCAATCCCGACATCGGCCTCACCCGAAATGATAGAAAGACCGACTTCAAAATGCGTATAGACCTCTTTCTCATAACCGGTGATATCTTCCTTGTCGATATCTCTATTTTTCAACTCATTATCCAGCAGAATTCTGATGCCGGAACCGGCCTGCCTGTTAATAAAACGAATCTTCTTATTAGTTATACTATTCCATCCTTTAAAAATATTTGACTTGGATTTAACAATTAGGAAGCCGATTTGACGATAAAACATATTCACAACTACAGGATGTTGATCAGGACAATACTGTTTTAAATAAGGTGTATTATAATCACCGGTCTGCGGATCCAGAAGATGAGAAAAAGCCACATCCGTAAGTCCCGTGTTAAGCGCCTGCAATCCGCCGACACTGCCGGTGTTGGCGGAAAAAATATTAAAGTCAGGATGATCTTTTTTAATTGCGGTAAGAAGCATATCCAGTACCGGATCATTGCTTCCTGCCGCCAGAAGAGCGCCTTCAATTTGATTTATTCTTTTCCTGGCCTGCTGGAGAGAATCCTGCGCGCTGGTTTGTATCCATTCATCTATTAATCTCTTGGGGAAAATCCACTTGCCCGTAACTCTGGAACACGGAATTTTGCCTCCCTTTATGAGCAGATAAACCTGCTTTTCGTGAATATCTAAATATTTGGCGACTTCTTTAGTGCTCATTAATTCACTCGACATAATTTCTCCTTTATAAACACAATGAATCCATAAACGATTTAAAACCAGATTTCAAGTAAATAATCTCAAATTACTACATATTATTACTAATAATTCTGACTTTGAAAAACGGTTATAATTATATTGACCTTGCTTTCTAATTTGGATATTAATAAACAAATCTATCAGTAAGATAAACGTTAAGTAATGCAAAAGGAGATTCAAAAAAATGAGTATCGAAATAAAGGCCCCCATGACCGGCAAAATTATCAGTATAGTTGTTAATCCGGGCGATGAAGTTAAGGCTGAAGACGAAGTCGTAATCATGGACGCGATGAAAATGGAAATCCCCGTATACGCGCCAGTTGATGGAGTGGTTAAAGAAATAAAAGTTAAAGAAGGCGACTCCGTGAAAACGGATCAAGTCCTTATTGTTCTCGAATAAAAGAAATATACTCCTTACAAACTCAACAGGAATTAAACCATGAAAGGTTTATTTGCGCGTAAACCGCTGCATCTTATCATGCAGGAGCCTGAGGTCGAGCAACATAAGCTAAAACGCGTCTTGGGACCTTGGGGACTTATCAGCCTTGGAATAGGCGTTATAATCGGTGCGGGAATTTTTGTGTTGTCCGGCCAAGCCGCGGCAACTTACGCCGGCCCGGCAATCGTGCTTTCGTTTATCATTTCAGCAATCGGGTGCGGGCTGGCCGGCCTCTGCTATGCGGAATTCGCTTCAATGATTCCTATTTCAGGCAGCGCTTATACTTACGCCTACGCTACACTGGGAGAATTTTTGGCGTGGATAATCGGCTGGGATCTTGTGCTCGAATACCTTTTCGGCGCATCAACGGTCGCTGTTGGCTGGTCGGGATACGTGGTCAGTTTTCTGAAGGACTTTCATATCAACATACCTGATGCTTTCTGCCAGGCGCCTTTGTCCTATTCCGTCACAGACGGCTGGAACGCAACAGGCGCAATCCTCAATTGCCCGGCCATTTTTATCGTCGGACTCATGACCGCACTCCTGGTCATCGGCATCCGCGAATCAACACGGGTTAACAATGTCATTGTGATTATCAAACTGGCCGTCATTGTTCTCTTTATCGGTGTTGGCGTGTTTTACATCAAGTTTGCCAATTGGTCTCCATTTTTACCGGATAATACCGGTCAATTCGGATCATTCGGCTGGAGCGGTGTGGTGCGAGGCGCGGGTGTAATATTTTTCGCTTACATCGGCTTTGACGTTGTTTCCACCGCGGCGCAGGAATCTCGCAACCCTCAGCGTGACATGCCCATTGGCATTCTGGGTTCGCTCGTCATCTGCACTATCATTTTTATCCTCATGACCGGAGTGCTTACCGGCATCATGAAGTACACGAATCTGGCTGTCCCGGATCCCATTGCCGTTGCCGTCAATGCCGCAGGCCCGGGCATCGCGTGGTTTCGGCCGTTCATTAAGATCGGCGCCATTGCCGGCCTGAGTTCCGTGGTGCTTGTACTGCTCATGGCTCAGCCACGCGTTTTCTTTTCCATGGCACGCGATGGTTTACTGCCTGCAGGATTTGCCCGCGTGCATCCACGTTTCAAAACGCCATATATACCGACAATTCTAACCGGATGTATCGCGGCAGTGGTGTCAGGCCTTTTTCCCATCAATATCCTCGGAGAATTGGTTTCCATTGGCACGCTATTGGCATTTGTCATCGTGTGCGTAGGCGTGCTTGTACTGCGCTACCGTCACCCCGAAATTCCGCGCGTGTTCCGCACGCCCTGGGTCCCGTTCGTTCCCATAGCGGGTGCCCTCGTGACCCTGCTTCAGATGGTGTTTTTACCGTTTGACACTTGGATGCGCCTCTTTGTCTGGATGGCGGTAGGCTTCATCATTTACTTCTTCTACAGCCGTAAACACAGCAGGCTGAGAATTTTATCGCCGGAAGAGTAATCCTCGAAATCACTGTTTTCATCCATTTACACTCGTCTTTTAGAAGTAGCTAAGCTCTGATCTCCGTAAAACATTTGACAGAACCAGACAAATAAAATATGAAGCTTCATAAGGAGATAAGTATGCAACTTGAAAACGACCTATACGCAATTGATAAAAAAATTCTTGTAAGAGCCGGAGATATTATCAATAGAAAAGAATTGAAGAACATTGCCGGTTTATCTAAAAAAATAAAATACAAACCTATAAAAGACACTTGGCTGATGAAGGATTTGATTCAGACCTTCAAAGATAAACGTTACTCAAATATCCTCTACCCGCCTAAAACTAATCAAAAGATAATTCATAGCATTCACCGCATAAAAATGCCGGGAAAGATATTATCAGAACTTGCTTTTATGAAAAAACTTTCGCCATATACATATCACCATGTCTTGGTAATCGCTGTTCTGGCGGCAAAAATATCTTTTGACCATTCAATAAAAAGTAAATTCGCGCCGGAGATGGCTCTGCTCCTGAGCCTTTTTCACGATCTCGGTAAATCGCGCATTCCGCTCAGCATCCTTGATAAAGCTACACCTATAACAATACACGAACGACAGATATTAAGCACGCATCCATTGATCGGTTATGTGCTCCTGCATTACTATTTCGGCAGTAATCATAAAAGATATGATTACTCATCATATCAACATCATGAAAGGCTTGACGGCTCCGGTTATCCTCTTGGGATTAAAACACTTAAAAAATATTCTCAGCTTATAGGCGTGGTCGATACTCTGGATGCGCTGATATCAGAGCGCCCATACAGAAACAAGCCTTTCTCGCTCAGAGCCGCCATCGATTTCCTGCTCGATGAAGCGGAAAAAGGAAAATACAATAAGAGTCTTGTAAACACTCTTATTATATACTCTCGCAGAGAAGCTCCCGGCGCCAAAATTATAATCGCGGAAAGAGGACGCGATAAAGCACCAGATGAAAATTCCTATGGCAAAACCGCAGAATCTTGAAATTCACTATCATCTTTTTCTGAAAAGCCTTTCATGCTATGATGATTCAAAATTAGATCTCTGATAATTTGCAATGAATCAGAACACTATGACAAGTCATTCATCACTGTCATCTTTGAAACATTTTTTCACCTTCTGGAAACCATCTATGGGAAGGCGTTTAACCTTCTCTTTCACACTTTTCGGTCTCGTAATAGGTTACGCTGTTTTCATTTTCCTTGCCGTCTCTTCGACAAACACTTTTATTAAACTGGCATCCGACTCGGTCCGACAATATCTTGATTCCGTCTCCAAAGAGAATATTAGTAACAATCAGGGTGAGCTCCTTAAAATCATAGACCAGCGAATGACGAACATTATGAGCTCTGCGAAAGCTCTTCAAGTCATTTTCCCCCCGGTAAAAGTTGACCTCTACTTCCAGGATGACGGACATTGGCAGCACACATATATGGATGCACAGGGTGCAATAAAATCAGAAATAATTACCGATAAGGTATTTGCCCATTCACTGGAGAAGGCAAAAAAGAACAGGGTTATGACGTCTTCAAGATTGTTTTACGGCGTTGAGGATACGGTCAATGTCAAAATCAATATCAGCCCAAAGACGGACGGCTATACACATATTATTTCTTTCGATATCCAACGGATAGGCTTCCTCAAAATTCTGCAGGACAATATTTACAAGGCTGTTCTCTTCTTTATCGTTCTGCTATTTATTTCGCACACCTTGGGCCAGCTTTTCAGTATTTGGCTTGCACGGCCTATTGAAAAACTTTCACAGGAGGCAGAAACCATCGCATCCGGACAATACGAACGCCGGTTTACAACAGGTCGAAAGGACGAAATAGGAATGCTGGCGGAGGCCTTGAATACCATGGCTTCCCGGATTATTGACGGAACCAGGGAAAGAGAAAACATTCTGATCGGAATTCTGATTGCTCTGACCCGGGCAATTGACGCCAAGTCGCCCTGGACGGCAGGACACAGCGAACGGGTCACCAAATTCACGGAGGCCATCGGTCACGGCCTTCTCTTGAATGATGACCAGATGCGCGTTATGAGCATTTCCGCAATTCTTCACGACATCGGCAAGATCGCCGTCCCGGAACAGATTCTCGATAAACCGGGAAAGTTGACCGATGAGGAATTCGAAATCGTCAAGAAGCATCCCCTAACGGGTGCGGATATAATATCATCCATTCCTTCCTATGAAACTATTCTGCCGGGAATTCTCCATCATCACGAACGCTGGGATGGAACAGGCTATCCGAAAGGTGTAAAGGGAAAAGATATACCCCTTTTCGCCAGAATAATCTGTATAGCCGATGTTTACGACGCGCTTACAGAAGACAGGCCCTACCGTAAGGCCTGGACCCAGGAACAAACATTAAAGTTTTTCGACGACCAGAAGGAAAAGATGTTCGATCCTGAACTCGTGGATATTTTCTTGAAACTTCTCGAAAATAAAAAAGCATTTGAAAAAACAATCCGATAATTTCCAAGGTTATAGCTGTGGGGTGGCAGAAAAAAAGGGGTTGGAATATGTATCCAACCCCTTTCAATGTTTTGGTGAGCCCTGTCGGAATCGAACCGACAACCTAATGATTAAGAGTCATTTGCTCTGCCAGTTGAGCTAAGGGCCCCTGAGCGCTTCTGAAAAACGCCGCAATATTTCTTTATTCTGGCACGCCCGGTAGGATTCGAACCTACGACCAACAGATTCGAAGTCTGCGACTCTATCCAGCTGAGCTACGGGCGCTCATTATCCAACCATTATATAATGGGGTGAGTGAAGGGGTTCGAACCCTCGACCTCCGGGGCCACAACCCGGCACTCTAACCAGCTGAGCTACACCCACCATTTTTCGCTTTGGTGCGCCTGGAGGGATTCGAACTCTCGGCCCACGGATTAGAAGTCCGTTGCTCTATCCAACTGAGCTACAGGCGCATTTTTTTAACCATGTGCCAAAAAGATTTAGCGTCTTATCGTCTCTGCCTTCTTTTGTCAAGACCAAATGATGCTGAAATTGTAAACAATCTTAAAATTTCATATGTACTGGATAACTCGCAAATCTTCGGATGAAAATTGAAGCTCTCCGCGGCAAGCATCAGTTAATGCGCTCGCTCAAGAATTCGTCTATTTAACATAACCGGCAATACCTTCAAATTGGTATCTTTTTTTATTAATCTTTCCTCCCTGAGGGTCGGTTGAATAAAAATGATGGTCTGTTTTTGAATTATACCAGCGGTAAAGCTCTCTGGTATTGGTCAATCTGGATGTCGCAATGTTGCCTATCGAACCTTCAAATATGTATCCCTGAAGATCCTTTCCGCCGCCCGTTATATTATAATGGTAAAAGTGAGCCCTTTTCTGCGGATTATACCAGCGATAGAAACTGGTTGTCCCCGGAGTGTCCGGCCTGAAAAGACGAAAAGCAATACCCTCTTTAGCATAACTATTCTGAACTAATCTTTTTGTTTCCGCTTGAGGATTAGCCGTAAACAAATAATCCGTTCCATTGTAATATCTGTAAATATCAACAATCTTCGATGTATTATCAGGAATTATTTCCGCGAAGATTTCGACAATTCCTTCACCGCCGTTGGTATAAAACACTATATTATCAGCATAGTAACCCGGCGTCATTTGTCCTGAATTCAAAGTAACTTTAATATAATTGGTTTGACTGGTTGTAGCGCCGGAATTAGGCATGATGGTTATAGTGCCGGCAGGGAAATAAGTTATGTTTTTTCCAAGTATCTTAGCGCCTTCAAACGCCAGAAGATTATCCTTGCTGATAATCGCAAGCACATGGGGACCGTCAGTAAGTCCTTCAGCGATAAGTATTTCCCCTTTTTTATCTTTCATACCGTTAAATAATTTAGAATCGTCAATTAGATTTCCATCAAGATTCACGCTTAAATCGACTTCATCAGGATAAGTTAATAAACAAAGTATTATTCCTGTTCCGCTGAAGTTTATCTTAATAAAATTTTCTTCTTCCGCTCCGGAGGGATAACCATTGATTTCCTTCCATTTGCCAGCCAACTCCATCGTTTCTTTCAAATGTTCGGGTATGCTGGTGTAAGCTCCGCTTCCGCGTGCTTCTTCATTGACAAACGATATGTATCTGCCTTTCCTGGTATTGGCAGTGGTGTCTTTTTCTTCATGTTTCTGAACCGCCACAGACCATGTCAGCATTTCTTTGCCACTGTTGGTTACCATTATTTTTTTGGAAACAGTTTTTTCCGGCGGGATACTGCCCATATCCAGCCTTACGGGATTTAAATTAATCAAAGGAGATTTTTGAGTGGATGTTATTATAAAAGTGAAAAAGATTGTTTTTGACTCGCCTGCGGATGTAATTTTAATTGCTTCTTTATGTATTCCTGTCGAAAATTCTTTCTGGCAAACAATTTTTCCACTTCCGGTTTCCAGTTTCATCTCTACAGTATGAAGAGCATCGGGGGAAGTATTATCATTCAACAATGATTTACCGGACAGTAACTGGATTTCTATACGCAAAGAATCCGTAGCGTGACTTTTTACCACGCTTGATAATTTCTGATTCTCCGATGCTCTCCATCCTTCCGGCACATTTGTTGACCAATCAACAGCACCGGCGCCTTTATTTTTGAAAATAAATATTCCATCCTTGGATTCGCCGGAATTGATGGCTCCCAAATTAATTTCCCGCGGTGTTATTACCGCTGAACGTAAAATATCTTCATCCGCCTTTACAGGGCTTTGCATATTTTGCTTAACAACAGGTTGGCTTTTTTCCGGATTTACACTGTTTTGAGCTAAAGCTATAAATGGATAAAAGATAAGCGCTACAATAGTAAAGATAAAATAATTACTTATCTTCGACATAAGGACCCCTTTTGAAAATATTGATGCGTTCCTAACTCAAACATTGGAATTAAGCAACTATTTTAAACTGCTGGCAAGCAAAATCAAGGCAAACTTTAATTAATACGTTCGCAGACTAATTCAAAATACTTGACATGCCCGGCAAACAAGATGTAGCTTGCAAACACTTTTTATTAAGACCGCATAAACTAGGGCGGAGTTTGCTTAGTGCTTTTCTGATCTATAATTATGAATCACAATAATTTAAAATACTGGATTGCTCTAAAATCTATCGCAGGTATTGGCAATATTACTTTTCCGGCGTTAGTGGATAAGTTTGGCTCTCTGCCCGCTATTTTTACCGTGCCCGTCTCGATTTTAAAAGAAACGCAGGGAATTTCCAAGGAAACCGCCATATCTATCGCCGGTTTTAAGGATTGGGATAAAGTTAAAGCAGAACTTGAACTTCTTTCCAAAAATTATATTAATATAATCACTTATCAAGACGAGCTTTATCCGGCAAAGCTCCTGAATATCTATGACCGCCCTCCTTTTATATATGTTCGCGGCAATTTGAGCAAAGATGACATCAATATTGCCATCGTCGGTTCCCGACTGGCCAGCACCTACGGCAAATACACGACGGAAAGAATCAGCCGCGAACTTGCGCTCAAAGGAGTAACTGTAGTCAGCGGCATGGCACGAGGCATTGATTCTGCGGCACACCGCGGAGCAATATCCGCGCACGGCAGAACTATCGCCATTCTGGGTAGTGGACTGGATGTTATTTATCCCCCGGAGAATAAAAAATTATTTGCCGATATTATTCAAAACGGCGCTGTCATATCCGAATTTCCATTGGGCACGCCGCCTCGTTCAGCAAATTTCCCTGCGCGCAACCGCATTATCAGCGGCATGTCCTATGGCGTCGTTATAGTGGAAGCGGGTGAAAAAAGCGGCTCGCTTATCACAGCCAGACTCGCTCTGGAACAGGGAAGAGAAGTATTCGCCGTGCCCGGAAGCATTGATTCAGCGGGCTCGCGCGGCACAAATAAATTGATTAAGCAGGGCGCTAAATTAATTGAAAACACCGATGATATTCTGGAAGAAATCCTGCCTCAGATCGAAAGAACAACGTTGTTGAAACCGGCTGCCGCTCTAAACTCTGCAGAAACTAAGAAGGAACCGACCCAAATATTAAACGATGTAGATCAAAAGATATTTAATTGTGTTTGCATAGGCCGTGTTCATATTGATGATTTGATTTCTTCCACCGGTTTGCCATCCGCCGATATTTTGAGCGCGTTGACGACTATGGAATTAAAAGGAATTATTCAACAGCATCCCGGGAAATTTTTCTCCATGAAAAAATAAATATTTTTTTGTTATTTCGACGGCAGGCGAAGGAACCAGGTAAATGCCGCGGACAAAGCTCACAAACCGTTAATAAATAATAAGATTGCCGCTTCGCCGCACTCCACGCCAGAACACGGATTGCAGTTTCTTAAATGTCCCAATTTATCGAACAAATTGTTATTCAATAATTAAATATGTCTTTACAAATTATTTTCTTGCGTTTATAGGGGCGGCAAAATTTAATTTTATTTTTAAAAGCGAAAGGGTGTTTATGGCGAATTCTCTGGTTATTGTGGACTCTCCCACAAAAGTTAAAACAATTAAAAAATTTCTCGGAGCTGATTTTAACGCCGTCGCTTCGATGGGACATATTAAAGATCTGCCGAAAAGCACATTGGGCATTGATCTGGAAAAGGATTTCGAACCGACTTATAATGTAATCGAAGCGAAAAAGAAAACAATTGATGAGTTGAAAAAAGCGGCGAAAACCGCGGAAAATATCTACCTCGCTCCC
>JAPLJP010000074.1 GCA_026388535.1 Deltaproteobacteria bacterium
ATGCACAACCTTCAAACCATGCAATCCGCCCATAATGTTGCCGAAAAAGTTCAGTTCTTTATACATCATCCCCAATCCCGTGAAGCATAAGAGCAAGCAGGAAATGGCCAATAACCAGTGGACAAATCTCTCATATCCTGAAGTAACTTTAATCAATTCTTTTTTCATACTATACACCTCCCTGCTTCTTGTCGTCCGGGGTCACATCTTCCGGGTGAGGTCTATGCGGACCATGTATTACATAATGCAGTAATGAACCGCCTACTACGCCGCCCGCGGCTAACAAACTCAGGGGCTTCAGAAGGCTTTTCCAGATAAACACTGATTGCGGCACCTTCGGATCCTTCTTAATTCCATCGTAAATATCCGCCTTTTCTTTTAACACATACATCAGGTGTGTTCCGCCAACAAATTTATCTCCGTATATTGATGCGTCGCCACCTAACTGCTGGACACGGCCCGCCGCTGTTTTCATTGCTTCGTCCTTATCAACCCATTTGAGGGCGCCGGTGGGACAAGCCTTAACGCATGCCGGATTCAGTCCATTGGTGATTCTGCTTTCGCACATGTCGCATTTGTAAACCTTTTCCGTTTTGGAATCGTATTTAGGAACTTCAAAAGGACAGGCCGCAACGCATTCCTTGCAACCGATGCACTTCTCCCTGTCCATACCCACGGTTTTAAAATCCTTATTGTAATAAAGAGCGCCACTGGGGCAGACAGTCACGCAAGCCGCGGTGGTGCAATGCATACAGGCCTCTTTACGGAAAAGCCATCTTGTATCGCCTTCGGGAGCGACATAATCCTGATAGTGTATAATCATATATGTATTGGGCTGCAAAGAAGGTGGATTCTGGTAAGTGCCGGTATGTTTTGTCTGGCCGGCCTTGAGTCCGTTCCATTGTTTGCAGGCAAGCTGGCAGCCCCTACAAGCTGTACATTTTGAAGCATCGTATAATTTAATTTTCTCTGACATATTACTTCACCCCCTTCTTCACAACATTAACCATGAAGGCTTTGCTCTCCGGTATCATGGTGTTGGCGTCACCGATGGTCGAAGTTAAGAGATTCGCCGAGTCACCGGTCGTAAACACTTCAGCTTTCTTATCGCCGGAATTATATGATCTATCGACTGTTGTGATCCAACCGAAATGCCAGGGAATTCCAACTTCATGAATTGTGTTACCGTCGATATCAAAAGGCTTGAAGCGCGGGGTGACGATTGCTGTTGCTTCTACCTCGCCACGCGCGGAACTGACAACACACTTATCGCCGGTAGCAATACCTCTTTGTTTGGCAAGTTCCTGACTCATTTCTACAAACATACCAGGCTGCATTTCCGCCAGCCATGGGCACCAGCGGGTAAGAACACCTGTTTGCCAATGCTCACTCACGCGGTATGTCGCGCAAATGAAGGGGAAACGGGGATCACAACTGCCGACACCGGAGTATACATCCATATCGGAACCGACGCCCTTTTTATCAAATCGTTTGATGGCCGGGTTGTTCTTCTGCGGCGACATCAGGTTTCTCTCCACAGGGCACTCCAGTGGTTCATAGTGCTCGGGGAAAGGACCATCGGCCAGACCCGGACCATAGAGACTGGCCACGCCGTCCGGTTTCATGATGAAAGGCGGCCGGCCTTTGCCGGGATTGCCGACACCATCAGGAACATCTCCTGTCCATTTTTCACCGTCCCATTTAATAACGGCGCGGCTGGGATCCCAAGGCTTGCCGGTGGGATCTACGGACGCTCCGTTATAAATGATGCGGCGGTTCAGCGGCCAGCACCACGCCCATTCGGAATACAGCCCCAATCCTGTTGGATCGGCTGTGTTGCGACGCATCGCTAAATTACCCTTTTCGCCTACAGAGCCGCAATATACCCAGCATCCGGAAGAGGTGGAACCGTCATCCTGAAGCCACGCAAACGTCGGAACGAGATCACCCTTTTTAAATTCCTTAAATTCACCTTTTTTCGTCGGATTTTCCAGTTTTTTATCTTCCAGGAAGAAGCCGTTGATTTCCTTAGCTGCCGTGCGAGGCTCATATTGGAATTCATGGCCGACCTTTCTACCGTAAGGCCATGTAAGTTTTGTGATCGCTTCCTTTAAAGGGCCTCCCTGTCTCTCATAGAGTTCTTTGACTTTAAAGAAAATATCGCTCATTATGTCACCATCGGGTTTGGATGCTCCGACGGGTTCCACGGCTTTATAACGCCACTGCATCAGACGGCCGCTGTTGGCTATACTGCCTTCCTTCTCAATAGAGGAAGCGCAGGGAAGCATAAATACTTCCGTCTTAATTTTCGCAGGATCCATTCCCGGACCACGCCAGAATGAACCGGTTTCATTATCGAATAAATTAACGTTGACCATCCAGTCGAGTTTGCCGAGCGCCTGACGTACTTTGTTGGAATGCGCGCCGCTACAGGCGGGATTCATGCCCCAGGCAAAGAAGCCTGTGAACTTTCCTTTATACATCTGGTCAAAAATCATCAGCCAGGAATAATTGCCCCCGTCATCTACTTTAGGCATGATTTGATAGGCTTCATCAATAGTCATGTTTTTCCCGTACATAGAGCGCAGGAAGCTGGCTGTGTACTTAGGTGTATTTTTCCACCAGTTGAGACTGTCCTTCTCCTTGGTTTTCGGGGTACGTTTTTCATTAAAATCTTTAAGCGTCTTGAGCGATCCAGTAGGAGTCCCAAGATAGCCTGGCCAGATATGGAAGAGAAGCCCGTGGTCGGTGGAACCCTGAACATTGGATTCACCTCTCATGGCCGCAACACCGCCGCCGGCAATACCCATATTGCCAAGAAGAAGCTGAATAATACACATCGCCCTGATATTTTGCACACCTACTGTATGCTGAGTCCAACCCATCGCGTACAGTTCAACACCTGCCTTATTGGGCTTACCGGTTGAAGCATAGAGTTTGTAGACTTCAATAAGTTTTTCCTTAGGTGTTCCGGTAATCCGGGAAACAAGCTCGGGCGTGTAACGTGAATACTGCTTCTTTAAAAGCTGGAAAACACAGTTTGGGTCTTGAAGTGTTTTGTCTTTCTTGATTACGCCTTCAGCGTCCGTCTGATAAGTCCAGGTATCCTTTTCATACTTGCCGTCTTTCAGACCGGAGAAAACACCGCCATTTTGTCCGGGCATCTTAAAGGCCGGATTAACCAGGAAAGATGCGTTGGTGTAGTTAAGAACGTATTCAAGATGGAGGAGTTGTTTATCTAATATATATTTGATCATTCCGCCCAGGAAGGCTATATCCGTTCCTGAACGAAGAGGCGCGTAAAGATGAGCTTTCGCTGCTGATTGTGTAAAGCGGGGATCAACACAGATTATTTTCGCGCCCCGTTTATCTACCGCATCCTGAATCCATTTAAAAGAGATAGGATGGTTGGAAGCCGGATTGCTTCCCATGATAAGAATTACATCACTGTTTTTAAAATCATTCCATTGATTGGTCATTGCGCCGCGTCCGAACGACTCTGCCAGAGCCGGTACAGTTGGGCTGTGTCAGATACGGGCCTGATGTTCAATGTAGACCAGACCCAACCCCCTTAAGAATTTTTGATACGTAAAACATTCTTCCAAGTCCATCGCGGCGCTGCCCACGGAAGCAATGCCTTCGGTGCGATTGACAACTTCGCCTTTATCATTTGTTTTCTTAAAACTGGCATCACGGCTTTTTTTGACGTTCTTGGCAATTTTATCCAACGCCCATTCCCATTCGACTTCTTTCCATTCTTTAGCGAAAGGCGCTCTATAAAGCGGTTTGCCTAAACGGTTCTCATTGACGGCCATCTGGTAAATAGAGCCGCCTTTACTACACAGCGCGCCTTTGTTGATTGGGCTGTCCGGATCACCTTCTGTATTGATAACCTTACCGTCGCGCGCGGATACTATGATACTGCATCCCACGGAACAGTATGGACAAACAGTGGTGGTTTCTTTCGCGTATTTGATTTTCAGCTCCTGGGCATGCGCGGATATGGGCTTAAGGCTGATACCCAAACCGCTGACTGCCGCGACAGCGCCGGAAATCTTCAAGAAACCTCTTCGGCTGACGTTCATTGGTTGTAATCTCCTTTCCTCAAAATTTATATGTTATGCATTTTTTATTTATGATCTTTTTGTCATAACTCTAAACGGCAAAACACGATTGTCTTTAATATGACTGATAGTCAATTTCGGTCTAGATATAGCTTTTATGAAAAGCAATGTCAACTTTTTTTGTATGAAAATTTATAATAATTTCAAACACATATGTCATATTTGACATAATGAATTTTTATATTTATATTGAGTAATTATGGACAATTATTCTTCAATAGGTATAATGGGAAAAAGATTGTACAATCAAATATATTGGTCAACAAAAAGAGAGGATAAAGGTATTTAAATGAAAAAAATATGCGGTAAGATTCTAGCCGTCAGTATTTCTGAGAAAAAAGGTGAAAAAAAGAATAACATCGATTGCGGTCTGTTTCTAGAAAACCTGGGACTGGAAAACGACGCCCACGCCCAAGCCGATATCAAAAGGCAGGTTAGTCTTCTGGCCAAAGAAAGCATTGAAAAAATCAGAGCAAAGGGGCTCGATGTTAATTATGGTGATTTCGCGGAAAATCTCACTATCGAAGGTGTTGATCTGCCGTCGCTTCCCATAGGCACACGGTTAAAAGTCGGGCAAGAAGTCTTGTTGGAGGTTTCTCAAATCGGCAAGGTCTGCCATAACCGGTGCAATATTTTTTATACAGTCGGGGATTGTGTCATGCCCAGAGAGGGAATCTTCGCTAAAGTTTTGGCTGGCGGCGAAATAAAAGTGAATGATCGGATAGAAATTGCCGATTAAAATTTGATGAATAATTAATGATTTCATGGTATTTTTTTCATGAAATAAATAAAAGGAGACAAATGATGAAAAGATTTGCTACGGCGTTAATTATATTATTGCTTGCAGTGGGGTTGGTCTACGCGAAGGATTACATGGTCATGAAAAAGGCGGGCAGTTACACGGTTGAGGTAAAGCTGGACAAGAATCCACCCATTACCGGTCAAAATAAGATGGAGATAAGCATAAAGGATGACAAAGGGGGCAATGTAACCGACGCCGCGGTAGTTGTGGATTATAGCATGCCGGCCATGCCCGGAATGCCGGCAATGAATTACAAAACAAAAGCTGAATTGAGTGGTAGCCGATACTTGGCAAATGTCAATTTTTCCATGTCGGGAGCCTGGGCAGTTAATATCAAAATTACGCGCGCCGGAAAGACACAGTCGGTAAAACTCAATGTGGATGTCAGCTAAGACAATACACAAGTTTATTGTTGAAACTCCAATTCCGAAAGCGAAGCGCAGCGGAATTGGTAAGTTGAACAATCCCGCGAAGCGGAGGGTTTTAATGCCCCGCAGCCCGCTGCGGAATCTGTTTCCAAAGCTTGCTTTGGGGCTCATACCCGTGATTTTTGTCATGGCGGTCTTCCTTCTGGGAACCTCTGCGTTTGCCCAGGAATTGAAGCTCTCCGACCTTGTCGAAGAGTCCTTGAAGAACAGCCCTGAAATTCAGGCCTCGCTTTCGAAGATAGAAGCCGCCAGATATCGTGTCCCCCAGGCAACGAGTCTTCCTGATCCCATGTTCATGTTCGGCTATCAGAATGAAGGATTTGACAAATACACCTACGGTGAAGAACAGGGTTCTCAGTGGATGTTTTCCGCATCGCAGCAATTTTTGTTTCCCGGAAAGCGTGCGCTGAAAGGGGAGATGGTACAGCGGGATGTCGAGAGCATGGAAGCCATGCATGAACTCCTGAAACTGAAAACTGTAGCGCGAGTCAAGGAACTTTATTTCGATCTCTTCCTGGCCTACAAAAATATCGATTTGTTCATGGATATACTGAAACTTTTTCTCAGTATAGAAGATCTTACTCTTGCCCGCTATTCGGCAGGTCGCGCCATACAGCAAGAGGTACTCATGGCGCAGACGGAAAAATACATGCTTCTGGAAAAAGAAGAGATGTTCAAGCAGAAGATACAGTCTCTGGAGGCTATGCTGCGGGCCGCGATAGGAAGAGATAATGCAACTCCTCTGGGAAGACCAAGCGATCCGGTATATCAGCCATTCTATCGCGATGCGGATGAGGCCGTGAAAACAGCTCTCAGCAATTCTCCTGAAATAAAATCACGGAATAAAATAATAGAAGCTGCCGACACCAGGCTCCGGATGGCACAGAAGGAGTATTATCCGGACTTCAGTATTAACGCCTCATATTTCAACCGCTCAGGTGATTTTAAGGATATGTGGAGCGCGACAGCAACGATAAACATCCCCCTGTTCTTCAAAACGAAGCAGGAACCGGCAGTCCACGAGGCGAAGGCGTCTTATTCACAGGCGAAACAAGAACTGGATGCTGTAAAGCTGATGATTTCAGCAGCCATCCAAGATAATTTCTCCATGCTCAGATCATCGGAGAGGCTTATGGATCTTTATACGAACGGATTGATTCCCAAGAACACTCAGGATGTTGATCTGGCTCTCACGGAATACACCAATGGAAGGACGGACTTGATTATCGTGATTTCCCGTCTCAAGACCTTGTTGGATTATCAAATCCTATACTGGACTCAATTTGTGGAAAGAGAAAAGGCTATTGCGAGACTTCAGGCGATTACGGAAGGCCTGAATTCAGTGCCGGGAGGTGAGAAAAAATGATCAGAAAGAGCCTCGTTGATATAATAAAAAAGTGCTTCGGATTTATGTCGTTGTCTTTTCAATCCCCCTTTTATAAAGGGGGATTCAGGGGGATTTTACACAGCCGATTAAATCCCCCCTGCCCTCCTTTACAAAAGGGGGGTAATGGCAGTTTTTTTCGTATGATAATGCTGGTCACCTGTTTTATAGGATCGACATTCCTTTTGAGTAGTATCTTTGCAATGCCTGTTCTTGCCCAGGGACATGCCGGACATACCATGCCGCCACCGGCGGCGGAGAAGCAGAAGGTCGTAAAACCTCAAGCGCCACAACCGGCTCCACCAGAAGAGATGACGGAAGAGACTCCTCAGGTGGAAATTTCTTCAGAGCAGCAACAGATCATCGGAGTCAAGACAGTCAAGGTTTCCCTGAAATCCATCCAGAAAGTTATCCGCACCGTAGGACGGATTGAGGCCGATGAACGCAAGCAGGCAACGATCAATACGAAGATAGAGGGCTGGATTGAGAAGCTACACGTAGATTACACAGGCCGCTACGTTAAAAAAGGAGAGCCGCTGGTGGAAATTTACAGCCCGGAGCTTCTGGCGACACAACAGGAATTTCTGAGTGTTTTAAAATGGGCAAAACAACCGGATGACAAGAAAAAAGATGACACACTCAGCTTTATGCTGACCAAGGATGCCGACGCGGCGCTTGATGCCGCAAGGCAACGCCTGCGGCTCTGGGACATATCGGATGCTCAGATCGCCCAAATAGAAAAGACGGGCAAGCCTGTCCGCACGTTGACCTTGTACAGTCCTGTCAGCGGATTTGTTACACAGAAGATGGCCGTTCAGGGAATGAAAGTCATGCCGGGAGAAAAACTCTTTGACATCGCCGATCTCTCTGACGTCTGGATCATCGCTGATATTTACGAATACGAAATGCCTTTTGTGAAAGTCGGTCAGCAGGCTAAGATAACCCTTAGTTATTTCCCGGGCAAAGAACTGTCGTCAAAGATTGATTATATCTATCCCACAATTTCAGCGGATACCCGGACAGCGAAGATCCGATTAACGCTTCCCAATCCGGGAGGTCAGTTGAAACCCCAGATGTTCACCAATGTGGAAATAAAAATAAATCTTGGTAACAAACTTGTCATTCCGGAGTCAGCGGTGATCGATACCGGTACATCGCAGGTAGTCTATGTGGACAAAGGAGAAGGCGCCTTTGAACCTCGTGAAGTAGAGTTGGGTATCAGAGCGGATGGCGCGGTGGAAGTATTGCGGGGGATCAAAGCCGGTGAAAAGGTTGTATCAGCGGCCAATTTCCTGATTGATTCCGAGGCTCAATTTAAAGGTATAAAACCCATGCGCAAGAAATGATGTTGTCATTCATCTAATTCCCCTCTTTTTGACAGAGGGGAAAGGGGAGATTTATTTTTTGTG
>JAPLJP010000127.1 GCA_026388535.1 Deltaproteobacteria bacterium
GGAAATAATATCGTGGAATTGTGTTCCGCAGAAATCTGATTCAATGTCTGCAAGTAACGCAGTTGGAGCGACATTGGCTGTGTTTCCATTAAAGCAGCCGCTTCAATTAATTTCTGCGCGGCCTGGAATTCACCCTCGGCATTGATGACCTTCGCTCTTCTTTCTCTTTCCGCCTCGGCTTGCTTGGCTATTGCCCGTTTCATTTCTTCCGGCAAGTCAATTTGTTTTACTTCCACCAGTGACACTTTAATGCCCCAAGGCTCAGTACTGCGATCCAGAATTTCCTGCAAGTGCATATTGATCTTTTCCCGCGCCGAGAGAGTTTCATCCAACTCCACTTGACCGCAGACACTGCGGAGTGTGGTCTGAGCAAGCTGCGATGTGGCGTACAAATAATTTTCGACATTGGTCACCGCGGCATTGGCATTCACAACACGGAAATACACAACGGCATTTACCTTGATGGAGACATTGTCTTTGGTAATGACATCCTGCGGGGGAACATCCATGGTAATTGTCCGCATATCTACTTTTACCACCCTGTCAATGCCGGGAATAATGATAATCAACCCCGGACCTTTGACGTCCCGGATACGGCCTAAACGGAAAACAACAGCCCTTTCGTATTCATTCAATATACGAATTGCGGATGCCAAGAATATAAAACCAGCAACTACGATAAAAACTACTGTTGTAGGAATAGTTCCGATCATTTTAAATTTCCTCCTTATTTATTTCAAAATTATTTTTATTATTTTATTTCTTCGACTATTAATTTCAGTCCCTCAACCCTGATAATTCTTACCTTTGCGCCTTTCTTAACCTGTTCTTTACTGGTCGCTTTCCAGTACTCGCCCAATAAAAATACTTCACCTTCGTTGTCAATATCTTTCATCACCTCCGCCTCCGAGCCGATCATTGCTTCCGCACCGGTAAAATGTTTACGCAATTGAGCTTTAATCGCCAGCCAGATAACAACAATAAAAAAACCTGAAGCCACCAGAATAGCCGGAATCAAAACCTGCAAAGAAAGGCGCAAGGCTGGCTCTCGCGTATCAAACAAAAGCAATGATCCCATAATTAAGGAAATTACTCCTCCAACAGTAAGTATGCCGTGACTCATAACTTTTATCTCCGCAATGAATAATATTACTCCAAAAACTATCATTAAAATTCCTGTATAATTTACCGGCAGGGTGGAAAGGCCGAAAAACGCCAGTAAGAGCGATATTCCACCGATTACACCGGGCAAAATCGCGCCGGGCGTGGAGAGTTCGAAATACAGGCCCGCCAGACCAATTAACAATAGAATATAGGAAATATTGGGATCGGAGATAGCCGCAAGAATACCCTGACGCGTTCCCATTTTCTTGTTATTAATTACGGCATTTTTTGTTGATATTTTCTTTTTGCCTTTGACTAGATTTATTTCTTTCTGATCGATGGCAACTAAAAGTTTTTCGATATCGGGAGCTACAAAATCAATAACATTTAATTTCAGCGCTTCTTCGGCGGTTATTGATTCGCTTTTGCGTACTGCTTTTTCTACCCACTCTTCCGAACGTCCTCTTGTTTTGGCAATACTGCGTGCGTAAGCGGCAGCGTCATTTTCAATTTTTTCGGACATGGTTTTATCCTTATCTCCTGATGATCCACCAATGCCTATGGACACAGGGTGAGCGGCGCCTATATTAGTTCCGGGAGCCATTGCGGCTATATGAGCGGCTTCGGTAATAATGACACCGGCGGACGCGGCGCGGGCTCCCGAGGGATAAACATAAACTATTACCGGCAGGGGCGCGTTAAGAATGCTTTTAGCTATATCGCGCATTGCCGTATCCAGCCCCCCCGGCGTGTCAAGTAAGATTATCAGACCTTCGGCATTATCTTTTTGAGCATTTTCAATGCTGTTTGCGATATATTTTGCCGTCGGCGACGTAATGACTCCTTCAACAGTAATTACATTATAAACAGGATTATTCTCCTGAGCCCCTGCGAAAATACCTGCAAAAATTAAAACGGCAATCAATGCGCAATTAATTTTTTTTAACATTGGCCCACCTCTTTTAGCCTGTTATTCTGAACAATTAAAGTTTTGCTTCTTTCATTATCATCTGAACATCTTCCCAGACCGGTTTTTTAGCCGATTGGTTTCTTAAAAGATACGCCGGATGATATGTCGGCATTAATTTTATTCCCTCATATGAATGAAAACGTCCGCGCAGCGCGGATATCGGTATATCGGTTTTTAAAAGTGTGTGGGCGGCAAAAGTTCCTAAAGCACAAATTATTTTTGGTGAAATAATTTGCAGTTGTTTTTTTAAAAACGGTTCGCATTTATTTATTTCATCGGGTAACGGGTTGCGATTGCCCGGGGGGCGGCATTTGAGTATGTTGCAGATGTAAACATTCTTTCGTTCCAGTTTCATTCCTTTGACAATAATATCGGTTAGAAGCTGGCCGGCTCTGCCGACAAACGGCAGACCCTGCTCATCTTCATCAGCACCGGGAGCTTCTCCGACAAATACTATCTTCGCTTCAGGATTGCCCACACCGAAAACAAGATTTTTTCTTGTTTTTCCAAGTGGACAGAGCTGACAGTTGGTCATTTCCTGACAAACTTTCTTTAACCCCTCTTCCTTGGTTTTGCTATCAGCTTTTACATGCTTAACTTCTGGAAGCGCTTTCTTCCACTCAATCCCGACAGACAAACTGTCCCTGTTTAATACTTGTCCCTTGAGCCCTTTAACCACATAAAGCAACTCTGTCTGTAATTCGTTTCTTTCTGGCTCTGAAAAAGTTTCATCCATTACTTTTTGCTTCTTCCCTTTCTGCTTATTATTTTTTTGACGCGATCAAGAATTTTTTCTGCCGCTTCAATTTTTGTCATTTTATCAAAAGATTCGACTCTTCCTTCACGGTCAATTATTGTTATAATATTTGTATCCGTACGGAAACCGGCGCCTTCTTCCCGCAAGTTGTTGGCCACAATCAAATCCATATTTTTTTTCTTTAGCTTTTCTGCTGCATTGGCCAGTAAATTTTTCGTTTCCATTGCGAAACCGACCAGTACCCGCTTTCCCTTATTTTTCCCGATTTCCGCGATTATATCTGGATTATTTTTCAATTCCAGAGAAAGCGTTCTCTCATATTTTTTGATTTTTTCCGCGGCTGATATTTTGGGACAGTAATCAGCAACAGCGGCGGCTTTAATAATAATCTCTGCTTTTTTATAGTTATCCATTACAGCTTTATACATTTCTTTTGCAGTGCGTACTTTGATTATTTTTTCTGCCAGCGGCAGGGGTAAATTTGTTGGACCACTGATTAAAGTAACTTTAGCGCCCCGTCTATGTGCCTCTACAGCCAATGCGTAGCCCATCTTCCCCGATGATAAGTTGGTAATAAAACGCACCGGATCCAACGGTTCTTCTGTAGGACCGGCTGTAATCAAAATCTTCGCGCCCTTAAAATCTTTAGGAGTAAGAAGAGTTTCTATTTCTTCGACAATTTCCGCGATATCAGGCAGACGTCCTTTCCCCTTGGTTTTACAAGCCAAATCGCCCTCAGCGCTATCCAATACAACATAACCAATTTTTTTAAGTTTATTTATATTTTCCTGAACAATGGGATTCGACAACATTTTATCGTTCATGGCCGGACAAATAAGTGTTGGTTTTTCTTGAGCCATAATCGTCGTGGATAGCAAATCATCTCCAATACCCGAAGCAATTTTCCCGATTATGTTTGCTGTTGCGGGCGCTATGATAAAAGCATCGGCATATTCCGCAAGCGTTATGTGCGCAATTTCATATTTATCCGCAGGCACAAACATATCCGTATAGACCTGGTTTTGCGAAAGTGTCTGCATCGTTAATGGTGTGATAAACTCCGCAGCACTTTTGGTCATGATAACTTTTACCTGCGCGCCTTTCTTGATGAGCGCGCGAATTAGTTCCGCCGCTTTGTAGGCGGCAATTCCTCCGGTAACGCCTAAAACAATTTTTTTATCTTCAAGCATATTCCCAATCTTCCAAGTAATAATTTTGAAGCCAATCTGCATTTAGATAGTAGCATGCAGCTTTGATCTAAAATATAACAGTGCTTTTTAACAATATCAAGGCATAATTATCTTCGTTATCTTTAAAATATTTCAGAACAAATAAGTCATTTACTCAACAATATTGGGGTAGATTTGTCTTGCAAAATCATCCAAAAGTTATTATAAGCCGCGCAGTCAAAACATGTCATAGTTTTAGAGGATTAGCATGAAAAAATTCAATTTATTTTATATCAAAATTTCTATCGCCATTCTGGTCATTGCCGCTCTAGGCTGGGTTTTCTTCGGCAGTTACGTGGAAATAGGAAAACCTGTAATCAAGTTTACTCAGGAAGTCACAGCCATCGGCAGACAAAAAACTATTGAAATTAATTTTTCTGACTCGCAAAGCGGTCTTTCCCATTTGAACGTGGAAATAATTCAGGATAGTAAAGGCCAAATTCTGGCGGACAAAAAAATACCATCCAAAGGTCAAAAACAGGAAATTTTTTCTCTTAGTATTAACACGGTGGATTTGAAACTTCACGACGGTCCTGCCGTAATCAAAATCACAGCGACTGATTATTCTCTTTTCAAAAATCAAACAGTTCTATCCCTAGCGGTAAGAATTGACACGATCCCGCCGCAGGTTAATCTTCTAAAAACAGTCAATTACATAAATCAGGGCGGCACAGGCTTCGTCGCCTACCAGTCATCCAAAAATATTTCCTATACGGGAGTTTATGTCAATGATTGCTTTACTCCCGGCCACAAGACATTGATTGATAACAAAGCTTCTTATGTGACTTATTTCGCGGTGCCGATAGACGCTAATAAATCCAAGACTAGAATAATGATTCTGGCTCGTGATAATGCGGGAAATGAAACAAATCTCGTGTTTCCGTGCGTAATTAAGGAAAAAAAATTCCGCCACGATAAAATGAATTTAAGCGAAAATTTTCTTCAACAGAAAATGCCGGAATTTCAGGGAATGGTTCCATCTCTTCAAGGCAAAACTCCTTTGGAAGTATTTACTTACATCAATTCTCAAATGCGTAATGATAATCTTCTGACCATACAAAAGATCTGTCAGAAGTCCTCTCCCAAGGCTCTTTGGGAAGGAACTTTCCTGCGCATGAGCAACGCCGCTCCTATGGCCCTCTTCGGCGACAAGAGAGATTACGTTTTTGATAAAAAAGTCGTCGGTCAATCCATTCACACCGGTGTGGATCTAGCTTCCAACGCTCAAGCGGCTATTGAAGCGGCCAACAGCGGCATTGTTGTTTTCACGGGAGTTTTGGGTATTTACGGAAACGCTGTTATTATTGATCACGGTCAGGGATTGTTCAGTTTATATGGACATCTATCCGTCATTAATACAACCGTTGGTAAAAACTTGGCGAAGGGTGAGAAAATCGGCAATTCCGGAACTTCCGGCCTCGCGGGAGGAGATCATTTGCATTTCAGTATTATTGCCGGCGGACAGTTTGTCAATCCGCAGGAGTGGTGGGATCCGCATTGGATAAAAGATAATATCAATAAATAAGCTTTTTTTGATAATAAGCTGTTAATTTTTGCTGATGTCGCGATGATTTAGATTGACAAGATACTTCATCGACGAAAAATACGAGCCTAATTTATCAGTCATGACAACGGAACGGTGTCTGCCGCCCGTACATCCCATGGCAATGTTTAAACGCACCTTCCCTTCTTGTTCATAGAGGGGAATTAGCATTTTCATTAAATCCAGTATTTTTTCCAGAAATTCTTTGCTCTCCTTGTTTTGCAAAACATAATTTTTCACACCGGTATTGTTTCCATCGTAATTTTTCAAACTCTCCACAAAATATGGATTGGGTAAAAATCTTACATCAAAGACGAGATCGGCATCAACTGGCACCCCATAACGGTAACCAAAGGAAGTGATGTTGATAACCATTTTTCTATTTCTGGAGGACGGCAGGAAATGCCTCTGCACTATGTCTTTCAGCTGATGAACATTAACGGAAGTTGTATCGATAATCTTATCGGCCATTTTTTTTAAGGATGACAGTTTTTCTCTTTCCAGCGAAATCCCTTCCATAATCAGTCCTCTTTTGGAAAGAGGATGAACACGTCTGGTTTCATTAAAGCGATGCAAAAGAGATTCTTCGCTGGACTCAAGGAAGAGAATTTCTATTTTGTAGCCTTTTTCTTTAAGGCCTGCAAATATCCGTTTATACTTATCCAGAAAACTTCTTTCCCGCAAATCCATGACCATGGCTACTTTTTTTATTTCCGGTGAAGAAACTGTTGTTATGGCAAGAAATTTAGGCAGTAAAATTACCGGCAGGTTATCGACGCAGAAAAAACCAATATCTTCCAATGCCCGTAGAGCGGTGCTTTTCCCGGAGCCGGAAAGTCCGGTGATAATAACTACTCGCATATTTTTCATCCTGCTGTCATCCTTTTTAAGCGCTGGGTATTTTTTTAGCAAATATTTTTTAAAATAGCCAGAAGATGATTTTTTTAAACAACGAGCATTGTCTCATTTAAGTTTTGGGCGAGATTAGCAATTTATTGGATTTTTATTAAGGCTCCTTCAAATCTTAAAGGATGCATGTATCTTCCTGATCAATAATTATTCTATACAGATCAGCCTGAGATTTTGCTTTCAAAAGATTTTTGCGGAAATTAGCCGCTTTTAACATTTTGGATATTTTGGCCAGAACTTTCAAATGCTGACCGGCTGAATTCTCTGGTGCTAAAAGCAGAAAAAATAGATGCACCGGTTTTCCATCCATGGAATCATAGGAAATGCCTTGCACACTGCGTCCAAAAGCAACAACAAGATCATCGAGCTCGGATATTTTCCCATGAGGAATGGCGACTCCATCGCCTATCCCTGTGGAACCAAGATTTTCTCTCTGCTGCAAGACTTCAATAATGGAAGAAGAATTAAGTTTAACACCACCTCGAATCAAGGTGTTAACCAACTCCGTTAATGCTTCTGTTTTAGTTTTAGCCAATAAATTGGCATTTATAAATTCGATTTTAAAAATTTGATCCAGCTGCATTTTTACAACACCTAACCCTTAATTTTGCGGCGCAATCCTAATTTGCAAATACACCGGTTAGCTATTTGTCTCGATCAGAGCATAATTTCCATCATCGCGGCGATAGATCAAACTTACATTTTCAGAAGAAGAATCCCGATAAATTATAAAGAGATCCTTGGTTCCTTCCATTTCCATTATCGCTTCATCAAACGACATCGGCTTCAATATAACCCTGCGAGTTTCTGCAATTTTATTTCCCGTTGACTCTTCCGTTCCTTCTCTTTCGGATGATTTCGCCTCTCCGCGGCGAATACTTTTGGGTTTATGTTCCCTTATTTTTTCTCTTTGCTTCTTCAACTGTTTTTCAATTTTTTCTACACATCTATCGATCGCTAGATGCATATCCTTGGCTTCTTCTTTCGCATTTATATTCCAACCGTTGGAACTCAGATTAATTTCCGCAAAATTTCTAAACTTTTCCATGGAGACAATAATATGAGCCTCGGCGGGCGTATCTAAATATTTTTTCAACTTCTGAATTTTTTCTTCCGCGTAAACTTTCTGCCAGTTCTCACCTTCACCGTTTCTAAAAGTTACCGAAATTTTCATAATAGTTCCTCCTTAATATAATTATCCGCTCAACATTCCATTGACTTTCGAAACTTATCACTGAGCCGGCAACAAAGGTCAGTCATATATTGATGTAAAAACTAAAAGTCAATTAAAATTTTACATCGCCTGTTTCAGGGCCGCCGGCCAAACGCAATAAACTTAGAAATATTTCTTCCTCTTCGAAGAAGGAAGAATTCCCATCATTTCCCTATATTTAGCGACAGTTCGTCTTGCAATATTGATTTGCTTTTCTTTCAGCATCTCAACAATCTCGCAATCACTGTATGGTTTCTTCGGCTTTTCTCCGCTGACTATCTGCTTAATTTCTTCTTTAACGCTTTTCGACGCAATTGTGCCGCCTTCGGATGTTCTTTTAATGGAACTGCCGAAGAAGTACTTCATTTCAAAAATTCCCTGGGGAGAATGCATGTATTTATTGTTCACCACGCGGCTGATCGTGGATTCGTGCATTTCTATATCATTGGCAATATCGCGCAGTACCAAAGGTTTGAGGCAATCAATACCGCAATCAAAAAAATCTTTTTGGAATTTTACGATGCTTTCCGCCACTTTATAAATAGTATTCTGCCGCTGTTGTATGCTTTTAATAAGCCATGTGGCCGATTGCACTTTATCCTTGATGTACTTTTTCCCGCTTTCCTTCTCACCATGTCCATGATCGTTAATTCCGGCCATAACTTCGCGGTAAAAATTACTGATACGCAGACGCGGCAAGCCATCATCATTAAGAATTATTTTATATTGATTTCCCGATTTTACGATATAAACATCGGGAATTATCGGCTGAGTCTTTTCTTCGGAATAAATACTGCCCGGTTTGGGATTCATTCTGCTGATTAATAATACCGCTATTTCCACTTCGCGCAAAGGAACTTTTAATTTATGGGCGATATGAACATAATTTTTCAACTCCAGGTCTTTAAGATAGTCCTTAATGATAATTTCTATAATCTTATTTTTTACGCCCAGCATTCTTGCCTGAATTAACAGACACTCCTGAAGATCACGGGCCGCAATTCCCGGAGGATCAAATTCCTGAACCTTTTTCAGAACAGTTCCAACGAATTCCTCACTTACATTTTCCAGCTGCATAATTTCCGGCACGGTCGCGCACAAATAACCATTTTGATCAAGATTGCCGACAATTTGAGTGCCGACGCGTGTTTCATCTTCCGTGAAGGATGAAAGATTCATCTGCCACATTAAATATTTTGTCAGCGATTGACTTTCGGTAAGGACATTATCCCAGGAAGGCGCTTCTCCATCTTTGCCGCCATAAGTTACACCTACCGGGCCATAATCTTCGAGATAATTTGTCCAATCAAACTCTTCACGGCTATCGCCTTCAACGTTCAGCTCTTCCGCGCGTTCGATTTCTTTTACATCTTCACGTTCAACAGGCCTGATATCTTCCACGATTTCCGCATGAACTTCCTCATCATTTCCTTCATCAGGGGAAATTTCTTCCAGAAGAGGATTCTCCTCCATTTCTTGATTAATCGTTTCGACAAGTTCCAGTCGGGATAACTGCAACAATTTTATTGCCTGTTGCAGCTGGGGTGTCATGATTAACTGCTGGGAAAGTTTTAAATTTTGTTTTAACTCAAACGCCATAATAATAAACAATCATAGATTGCAAATTTTTATAAATTAAAAGTTTCGCCGAAATAGAATTTTCGGGCCAGTTCGCTATTGGCAATTTTTTCCGGCGCACCTTCAACAAGTATCGCCCCTTCATTGACGATGTAAGCTCGATCACAGCAGGATAGAGTCTCCCGCACATTGTGGTCGGAAATAATGATGCCGATTCCCTTAGCTTTTAATTTTTCAATTATTTTCTGAATATCGGCAACGGCAAGCGGATCAATGCCGGCAAAAGGCTCGTCTAAAAGAATATATTTAGGAGACGTAACCAGCGCTCTTGTAATTTCCACTCTTCTTCTTTCTCCTCCGGAAAGAGAATAAGCATGATTCTTCGCCAACGCTGTAAGATCAAGTTCACAAAGAAGTTCTTGAAGTCTTTCTTTTCTCTCCTCCTCCTGCAAATCAAGAGTCTCCAAAATGGCCAGAATATTTTCTTCCACTGTAAGTTTACGGAAAATTGACGGCTCTTGCGGCAGATAATTTAAACCATTGCGTGCCCTTAAATACATCGGAAATCTTGTGATATTTTCTCCATTCAAAAAA
Source organism: Deltaproteobacteria bacterium (assembly GCA_026388535.1). Classification (GTDB taxonomy): domain Bacteria; phylum Desulfobacterota; class Syntrophia; order Syntrophales; family Smithellaceae; genus Smithella. Next base: position 9,898 of record JAPLJP010000127.1, read on the forward strand.
ATTTCTCCGGCATCCGGCTTAACCAGACCGACTATCATATAAAAAGTTGTTGTTTTGCCGGCGCCGTTGGGACCAAGCAAACCGACAACCTCGCCAGGTGAGATTGACAAGTCAATCTGATTGACGACTTTTCTTTTATTGTATATTTTGACTAACCCTTTCGCCGATAAATTGCTCATAATTATACAGCACCAAACATAAGCTAATTAATTTCCCGCTTTTTTCTTTTCCTGTGGATAAATTATCGCTTTAACCTGCTTTTTCGTATTACTTTCCACCACACCCCTGTCTTCATTGATATATACTATAACCTTGTCTCCCTTGATTAAGTTTTTTCCTTCGCTTAACACGGCATTGCCTGTCAGTATAATCTTGGCGCTATCCCGAAAATAGGTTGCTTCATCTCCAGTGGCTATTCTTTTCCCCTGCGTCAGAGAAACATTCCCCTTCGCCTCTACTTTCTCCAGATCGCCAGTTCTTTCGGTTTCTATTGTGCCGACTTTTTCTTTTTTATCCGGTTCCTTTTTATAATACAAAAGCAGTTTATCTGATTTCAGCACATTGCTGCCTTGTTTGACCATCGCGTTACCGGAAAACACAACCAGCTTATTTTCGTTAAAAGCCTCCATCCTATTGGAAGTAATCTCCATTGGTTCATCAGATTGCTTACTAAACAGCTTATTTTCAGCATAGGCAAGCGGAGTTGCCAGCAATATAAATAAAACAAACAAATACTTCTTCTCATTATTCATTTCATTTCCCGATCAATTTATTCTTGCCTTAACCATGGAGGGAATATTCAATTCCCCTTTATTCATAAAAAGGGTTAATCCTTTTCCTGTTATTTTCATCCGCTTATTTTCCATAGTCACCGGCGCGTCGGTATAAAATTTTTTTCCGGCATCGTTATAACTTAAATGATCGGTGGAAAACCTGTCGCCTGTGTCGGAAACTATGACCACGTTATCTTCTATTTCAATGTTTTTTTTGTCCGTGAACATCCTGCCTTTATCGGCGCTCATTACGAAAACTTTGCCGTCAGAAGTTGTCAGTTTTATCTGTACCTGGTCGAATAAAGCAAGGTTATGCTTTTTATTATATGTGGCGGTTTCGGCCTTTACTTCCCATTTAGCGTTGGCTTCGCCGACTTCCGTATAAACAAAGCCCTTTATCTGCAGATCAACGCCTTCCTCAAGTTTCTTCAACAATTTCGGTTTGTTTACATTGATTTTGATTATGGCCGCAAAAGCAATCAATAAGGCTATAGAAACAACTATTATTGACGATATAACTATCGTTTTTTTACTTAATTTCATTTCTACTCAAATCCGCAAAGTTCTTTTATTGCTTAGAACTATTACCCAGTTGAATTTATTATATCACTCAGAATGTTGTGTGTAAAGATATATGGATGATCAAATCGGATTAAATTAGGAATTCTGCTAATCAGCGCCATCTTTTTATCATTTATACATATTCCGTAAATTCGTATCTGTCGGCAATTTCCGGCCACTTGTCCTGAGCCTGCAGAATCATTTCACAAATTTCTCTTACCGCGCCGTGTCCGCCTCTGTTTTTTGTTACATAATCAACTGACTTTTTCACTACATTAACAGCATCGGCCACAGCCGCGGAAAATCCCACGCTTTTCAATACTGGTATATCAATTATATCATCGCCTAAGAAAGCCGCCTCAGTGATTTTTAATTTGTGCTTTTTTAAAATTTTTTCATAGACATCTTTTTTATTAAAAACTTTTTGATATACATCGTCAATTTCCAGATCCTTCGCCCGATGTTCTACCACCTTAGATTGCCGTCCGGTAAGTAAAGCCACCTTTATTCCATAGCGTTGCAGAACCTTTATTCCATGCCCGTCACGCACGTTGAAATTTTTTATTTCACGCCCTTCATCATCCATGATTATTTTTCCGTCTGTCATAACCCCATCGACGTCAAGAATCAGGAGTTTTATTCCTTTAAGTTTTTCTTTAATATTTTTCTTCATCATTTTGATTATCCTTATGAATTATAATATTTACTACCCTGTTACTTAACGGGATGGCTTTTTTACCAAACTGTCAATTTGTTTCAACATCGTCAGCAATTCTTCCATTTCGTTCAGATAAAGAGAGTTGGCGCCGTCACAAAGCGCCTTTTCCGGGTCGCGGTGTACCTCGAAAAATACGCCGTCCACTCCGGCGGCCACCGCCGCCCGCGCCAGATACTTTACCATATCCCTCTGGCCGCCCGATGATGTTCCCTCACCTCCGGGCAACTGCACCGCGTGAGTGGCGTCAAAAATCACCGGATACCCCATATTTCTGATGATGGGTAAAGACCGCACATCAAAAACAAGGTTGTTATATCCAAACGAGGTGCCTCTTTCGGTAATCATAATATTATTATTGCCAGCCGTCTTTGCCTTCTCTATTATATTGGCCACATCCCAAGGCGCTAAAAACTGCCCCTTTTTTACATTTATCACGCGGGCTTTTTTCGCGATTTCGGTAATAAAATCGGTCTGACGGCAAAGAAAAGCCGGTACCTGCACAACATCCAATATTTTCGCTGCGGCATCAATTTCCTCAAAACGATGCACATCCGAGAGCACCGGTATATTCAACTCCTCTTTTATTTTTTTTAATATTGCCAATCCTTTTTTGGCTCCGGGACCGCGATAGGATTTAATCGAAGTCCTGTTGGCTTTATCGTAAGAAGCCTTAAAGATAAAAGGGATTTTTAATTTTGCCGTGAGCTTTTGCAGATACATTGCCGTATCCATAGCCGCTTTCTCATCTTCCAGAACACACGGGCCGGCAATCAGAATAAATTTTTTATTATATCCGACAACAAAATCACCTATCCTGATTTTCTTCATTATTCTTCACTCCTTATTTTTTTCTGCGCTTTTTCCTGCAAAAGCTTGATCTTTAGTTTCGGTATTTTTTGCGCGGCTTTTGCCGATTCGGGATTAAGCGCGTAGGCGCTGGTGTATGCTTTCAGCGATTCCTGATAAAGGCCTTTTTTCTCATAAGCTTCCCCCAAATCGGCGTAAAGCTCATCATCCTCACGATCATACTTTAACGCAATCCGGTAATTTTTAATCGCCTCATCCAGATCATTACAAGAGGCATAAGCATACCCCAAACTTTCGTAAGACTCAGCTTTTTTCGGTTCCATCTCGACTATTTTTTTGTAGTACTTGATTGCCGCCGCGCAATTTTTTTCTTTCAAATAGAAGTGACCAAGAATGCTTAGCACCTCCTTGGTTGGCGGAGATATTTTTTCGTACTCGGCAATAGCCTTCTTTTCCTTTCCCAGCTTATCATATGTATAGGCCAGATTATAATGCAAGTTGGAACTTTTAGCACCGTATTTAATCGCTTTTTCATAATTTTCAGCCGATGCTGCATATTCTTTCAGTTCGCCATAGGCAAAACCTAAATTGTCAAAAAACGAAGGTTTTTTATAAGACTTTGCCGTTAATTTTTCATAAAATTTTATGGCCTGAGCAAAGTTCTTATTTTTAAGCGCCAGATCTGCGAGACGCTCCAGCGCATCGGCATCTTCAGAATTAAGTTTCAATATATGCTCATATTCTTTAATCGCTTCGGCTTCCATTTTATTCCTTTCGTAAGCCGCGCCCAGATTGAAACGAATTGTCGGATCATTAGGACTTAATGAGACCGCTTTTTTCAAATTATCCAGTTCTTCCTGCCATTTGCCGCCTCCGGCATATGCGAAAGCAAGATTGGCGTAGACAACAGCGCTCCTAGGCTGATTTTTTATAACTTCCTTATAAGATTTAACGGCGGCATCGTATTTTTTAAGTTTTAGATAAATATCACCCAGAGAAAGCAGTGCCTGTTCCGGTTCTTTCGAACGCCTGGCAATATATTTATATTCTTCAATTGCCGAGTTCATCATCTTTTTGTTTCTGAAGGCTTCAGCCAATTTAAACCTGACAGGATAATTCTCCGGTTCCATACGCACCGCCTCACGGAAATTTTGTATCGCCTGATCCCATAATCCTTTTTCCGCCAGAGAAATACCTAAGGTGACATAAGCCTGCGCTTCTTTCGGGTTGGTTTTGATCATCTCTCTTGATATTTTAATAGCGCTATCAAATTCCCTTTTCTTGATATAGCATTTAACCAATTCTCCCATCGCCGCGGAATCATCAGATTTAATATTCAATACATCTTTATATAGACTGATCGCATCATCCAGCCTTTCCTGCCGCATGTAAACACCGGCAAGAATCTTGCGCACGCTGACATCGTTTTTATTCATGCTTATCGCTTTTTTCAAATATTCAATCTGTTCTCTGACATTAGAAGAATCTTTCGCGAATCGGAACCAGTCCTGAGGAGTAACTTCAACTTTAATTGGAACGGCGGCTGTCATTTCACCGTGATAATTTATGAGAATTTTATAAAAAGACACCACGCCGGAATTATCAATTACATTTCCGCTTCTAATTATTTTATTTACGAGATCTATACCCCGCAATAAAACGCCCATGTCATTATTGCCTTTGCTCAAGCCCTCGACAATCACTGTAGTATATTTGCCAGTCAGGTCATCACTGGCTACGGCTTTAATTACGAACTCATCGCGGTAAGTTATTTCCAGAGCTTCGTCCCTTCCGACAGGGATATCCTTGCCGTTTTTTTCCATTTCCAGATAATAAAAGCGAGGCCTTTCTCCCAATACATAATAAGAAAAAGTGTTTTTTGCTCTGGATGCCTTAAATGCCAGGGAACGGAAAAATTGAGGATAGAAAATAAATAATAAAACAGAAATTATAATTACGAAAACAAACGCGAACGATATCTTTTTTAAGGGAAGATGTCTTCTCCCGCTTTGTTGATTTTTATTTTCTCGCCGGTTAATCATTAATTCCTCTTAAATTTAATTCTTATTCTTCCCGCAGAACGGACAATTTTTCTGCAATCAGCCTCGCGGGTGATATTTCTGATGAACCTCTTTTAACCTCTCCCGCGTTATATGCATGTAAATCTGAGTTGTTGAAATATCTGAATGCCCCAGCATTACCTGCACGGTACGCAAATCAGCGCCGCCCTCCAGAAGATGCGAAGCGAAAGAATGGCGGAAAGTGTGCGGATAAACCTTCTTTTGCAATCCGGCTTGCCGGGCATAACCCACAACTATTTTCCAGAAACCCTGCCGGGTAAACTTTTTTCCAAAGCGGTTTAAAAATAACACATCCGTGCTTTTTTTCTGCATTAATTGCGGTCTGGCCTCGTCAACATAATGTCTGGCGCAATCGTAAGCTATTTTGCCGACAGGCACAATTCTTTCTTTACTGCCCTTCCCCATGACAATCAGAAAACCGACCTGCCAGTTGACACTATTCATTGTCAGATTAATCAATTCCGAAACGCGGATTCCCGTCGCGTATAAGAGCTCCAGCATGGCGGTGTTGCGGATAGCGGAAATCGTCTGAGTTCCCGGTTGGGCTAAAATGGCTTTCATTTCCTCCTTGCTGATCGTATCGGGCAGTTTCATCCAGACTTTCGCCAGCTCAATATTGGCCAGCGGGTTCTGAACGATTATTTTTTCGCGAAGCAGATATTTATAAAATCCCCTCAAAGCGGCAAGCGACCGATTCATTGAATTAGCCGCTAAACCTTCATTTCTGATCCTCGTCAGATATTCAACAACCACTTCCGGAGTTACGTCCTGTATGTCCTTTAATTTCTTGCTCTCTTCAACAAAGAAAATAAACCGGCGTAAATCACGGCCATATGATTCCAGCGTGTTTTGAGCCACACCGCGTTCAATCAAGAGATAATTGAAATATTTCGTCAATAATTCCGGCATGCGGCTTTTTAACGCAAATACGCCTGCGAAGCAAAGATTTTTTATTGACTTATTTCGCAATATCGTAAAAATGATAATTTAAGAATTAAGAAATATTTCTCCGGGAGAAATTACCAATGAAAAAAATCATTATTGCCTCAGATCATGGCGCCGTTGCTTTAAAAAGTGAAATCATATCATTCTTAAAGACAAAGAATCGCGAAATAATAGACTTGGGGGTCAATAGCGATGATTCTGTGGATTATCCCGATATCGCCGTGACTGCCTGCGAAGAATTTAAAAAAGGCGGATATGATTTCGGCATTTTACTTTGCGGCACGGGAATAGGAATGTCCATAACTGCAAATAAAATCAGAGGTATTCGGTGCGCTCTTGTTCACGACCTCTTCACCGCGGAAATGGCCAAAGCGCACAATGACTCCAATTTTATCGCTTTTGGCGGCAGGGTAAAATATTCCGTACCAGTTGTGAAAATGATTGAAAAATTCATGGATACAGAATTTGCCGGAGACAGGCATGCAAGAAGAGTAGCCAAAATTATGGATGTAGAAAATAATTCTTAAAGTAACACTTTCAATTCAGGCATATATATGTCGGAAGTTATTGATAAAATAAGAATTCGTAAAGTGTTTCGTGATGTGCAAAAGCATCTGGCTATCGCTCAATTAATTCGCCGGTTTTCCACAAATAAAGAAGACATTAGAAAAACAGCCCTGAAGCAAATTGACCTGACTAACTGTCAAAATGTTCTGGAACTAGGATGCGCTTTCGGCGCTTTTACCGAAGCCCTGAAAGATAAACTGCATCCGGAAGCAAAAATCACCGGCATTGATATTATACCCGAATATAAACCTTTCTTTCTGGAAGCCTGCCGGCGCGCCGGATATTCAGGTATTTTTTCATCTTCCGGCATTGATAAAATAAAAAAATATCCCGCTAGTTCTTTTGATTTGGTTATCTGCAGTTACGCTTTATACTTTTTTGCCGATATGATTCCGGAAATCGCCCGCATCCTGAATAAAAACGGTTTTTTTATCACCATTACCCATTCCCAGGCCGACATGCGGGAGATGGTCGGCATTGTCAGAAAAATTCTTCAAAATAATAATTCCCTCTCCGACAAACAATCACTGCCGATAGAAGTTATTTTTAACCAATTTTCTGCCGAAAACGGCGGGATACTTCTTCAACCGTTTTTCAGCAAAGTACAATCGATTGATTTTAAAAATATGCTGGTTTTCCAGCCTCAGGAAATTGACTGTTTTCTGGATTACTTCCAATTCAAAAAATCATTTTTCCTAACAGGAACCGACGCTCATAATAAAACCATTATTACTCAGCTTATGCGAGAGTTACAGGATTCGGCAATGAAGAAAAATTTAGTCACTATGTGCAAGGATGACAAAATTTTTATTTGTTCTAATCCATTGAAAACAGAGGATAAATAATGAAAAAACAACGTAAACATTGCCTTTACTGCGGAGGAGAAATTACAAAAAAAAGCGAAGATGGTGTCTTGAGGGATTTCTGCCCCTGTTGTAATTCTTTCTTTTATGAAAATCCTCTGCCGGTGGTTTCCGCGATTCTCGAATCTTCACGCAGGATACTTTTAGTCAAACGCGACAGAGCGCCTTCCAAAGGACTTTGGTGTCTTCCAACAGGATTTGCGGAGGCAGGAGAAAGCATAGAAGAAGCAGCTCTGCGCGAACTGGAAGAAGAAACGGGCATCAAGGGTAAAATTGTAAAATTACTGGATGTTGATTCCTATAAAAGCCGCTTTTACGGCGATCTGCTTTTTTTGACCTTTACTGTGGAACAAAGCGGCGGCAAACTTGCCGCCGGAGATGACTGCTCGCAGGCCTGTTTCTGGCCAGCAAACAAACTGCCTCCTTTGGCCTTCCGTTCTAATAAAAGGGCTCTGGATGCCTACATTAAAAGCAGAAGGGATTACTGGGCAATATTTGATTCCATTGAACACACGGATAAAAAATCGCTTCCGCCCGCAGTCGCAAAAAATTCTTTAACACGCCGTCTGGTCAATATTATCATTAAAAACAAAGAAAAGATTATTGAACAATGGCTGGAAGATATTGCGGTAAATCCTTCTACCGCTGAATACCATAATGTGGAAAGAGAGGTGCTTTATAATATCTGCGATAATATTCTTTCCCAGTTAACTCTCTGGCTCGGCGGTCTGCACGATGTAAATAAAATCAGAAATTTTTACACTAAACTGGGCAAAGAAAGAAAGAAAGCCGGCTTTAAGATCAGCGGTGCATTGAGCGCTCTCAGCCTTATTCGCAAACACATCTGGACTTTCGCACTGGCGCAGGACGCCCTGCAAAAGAATCTTGAACTGTACATGACCTTCGAACTGCAAAGGCGCATGACAATATTTTTTGATCTGGCCACTTTTTATTTAACCCAGGGGCATGAGGAGAAATAGTGAGACTCCAATTACAAAAGTGAAGCGCATTGGAATTGGTTAGTTGAACTATCCCCGAAGCGTAGCGTAGAGGGACAATGAAAGCGCAAGTGGAATTGTCCCCTGAACAAAGCGTAGCGAGATAATGAAAGCGCGGCGAAAATGAGTGAAACGAAATTTGAAGCGCAAAAGGAACATCCCGCCAATCTACGACTTGGCGGGATTGGCAGGCACGTGGGATTTAACAACCATAAACACAGGAGGTTTGTTATTGAATTCAAAGACGTAATGAAACAAAGACGAGCCGTCAACTATTTTGATCCAACTAAAGACATAACTGACATGCAACTTAAGGAAATCATAGAAATCGCATCTCTTGCACCTTCAGGATTCAATCTTCAGCCTTGGCAGTTAATTATTATCAAGGATAAGGCAAATAAAGAAATTCTGATAAAAGTTGCCTGGGATCAAACCAAGATAACTGTCGCGCCTGTTGTTCTGATTGTACTTGGAGATCGTGAAGGATTTAAGAAAGGCAATGCCGGTTTTGAAAAAGATTTTGCCGAATCGGTTAAAGCGGGCATTATGAAGCAGGAGCAATATGACTGGTTTGTCAATGCGACAAATTCGCTTTATGGAGCATCTTCTGAAAGGCAATTGGCCTTTGCCTGTAAGAATGCGGGATTCTTTGCCATATCGTTGATGCTTGCCGCGAAAGACGCAGGGCAGGATTCTCACCCGATGGATGGATTCGATATTGACGGCGTGAGAAAAGCTTTTAACATTCCTGAGCAATACTGGATTCCGCTTTTGCTGGCAATCGGCCATTTCGATAAAACAAAAACTCTTCTTCCTCCGAAATGGGGAAAAAGCTACCAGGAAATAGTGGTGAATTTTTAAGAATCGTTAAATCAGTCTGATTGGGTGCATCAGCAATCGAGAAAATAATATGCATATTGAAATCACTATTGTAGTTCTATGCTATAGGACAGGAAAACGTATAAATAGTTACGTATCAAAAATTAAAAATATATTAGATGCCAACATATTTGTATGGGAACTGGTCCTGGTGGGTAATTATGACGACGGTGCCTCAGATGAGACCCCTGCTCTTGTAAATGAGTTGGCAGCTAATGATCCCAGAATACGTGCAGTAACACTTCCCAAAAAAGGCATGATGGGATGGGATGCCAGGACAGGCATGGATATGGCGAGAGGCAAGTATCTATGCATCGTAGATGGTGATGAGCAGATACCCGCCGAAGATATAATTAGAGTTTACCAAAAGATCCGGACCGATAATTTAGACTTTGTCCTTCCATACAGAGAAAAGAGGCATGATGGTTTCATTCGTATTCTAAACTCAAAGATATATAATATATTTGCTAAAATACTCTTTCCGTGCATTAAAGTTAAAGATATTAACGCGAAACCCAAGATATTCACAAAAATGGCTTATGAGAAACTAAACCTTACTTCAGATGATTGGTTTATCGATGCGGAGATAGTTATAAAAAGCAGTAAACTTGGACTTAAAATAGGACAAGTACCCACCGAATTTAAAGAAAATGAATACAGAAGGTCTTTTGTAACATTGGATACAGTTATGGAGTTCATCAAAAATCTCATCATGGTGCGGTTAAAAGAATATCGTAAATGGTAACAAAAAAGATATTTATCACCGGAGGGACGGGTAATATCGGGCGGGCTCTTATCAGAGAACTGCTTGCTTACGGCCACGAGGTTCGCGTTTTACAGCGAAAGACTGATTTAGAATCTAAAGAGCCTGGGATAACAAGTGTGGCTGGAGATATACTGAAACCTGAAAGTTACACTCAGGCGTTAAAAGGAACGGATGTAGTCATTCACGCAGCCGGACTAACGCACACAAATGACATTCCGGAGTATTTCAGAATTAACACGGCAGCTACCTTTGATCTTATCAAAGCTTGTGAATCAAACTCAGTAAAAAGATTTATTTTCATTAGCACCAGAGCGATCTCAGAACAAGGCGGTGGTTACAGTATTTCAAAATTGAAAGCGGAAGAACATGTCAGGTTCAGTTCTCTGAACTGGGTTATTTTACGGCTCTCTGAAGTATATGGTTCGCCCGGTAGAGAGGGCGTTAATATGATAATCAATACTGCGCAAATATTTCCCTTTGTGCCTGTTATCGGCGACGGCAGTTATACGTTATGTCCCGTATATAAAGATGATGCGGTTTGCGCTATATCCAGTATGGTTGACCGGCAGGAATTAAAACATAAGATTTATTTAATAGGTGGTCCGGAGACATTTACTTACCGTAAATTTGTGGATGAGGTTTTACACATCTATGGTTTAAAGAAGTTTAAATTATATATCCCGCTGACGATTTTGAAAATTCTACTGCAAATTGCTGCATTGTTATCGAAAAATTCAACATTTGTTATGGATCAGGTTCCGCGGCTCTTATCTCCGAAATTCAGTGATATATCGTCAGCCAAGAAAGATTTCGGTTATGAACCTAGAAGGCTTAGTGATGTTTTATCAAGAAACAAAAAGATTTGACGAGTTACGCTATTGCAATAAAACTATTCAAGATGGTATTTATCGTTTTACTAGATTTGTTTTATCTACAGAATGTTAAAAGAGCCGGATTTGACAAATCCTAGTGCTCGATTAAATAAATGCTAAATAGGCTCTTCGATAAATGCGGAGTCCAGACATTGATAATGCTATTTTGTGACCAGTTTTCATTGACATACAAGCGTGGCTACCCTATACTTATCTGTGACAAAAGTAATTTCTAATCAAATCTGGTAATAATAAAATGAACAAATTAAAGCAATTTAATGGATCCGATTGCTCATTACCGTGGCTTTTATTTTCTCTGGGGCTTTTGTTTGCTGTCATGTATCCAATATTCACCTACGAGTATCTATTTCATGATGACTGGCATCATTTTTCAGGAACATGTCCCATGGCTGACTGGTTCATGCAGTTGGGACGTCCATTGGGTGGCGCAATCCTTTGTTTCCAGTTCAGTTTATTCCATCATATCGGTGATGCTTACATAGCTAGGGGAATAACTTTTATCGGTTTGGTGTTATTATTGGTCGCCATTTATATATTTTTACGCCACGAATATTTTCCTGAAAATTTATCTGCCCTTGTTGCGTTTGGCTGCGTGACTTTACCGGGTGCTCTAGTTTCTGCATTCTGGCTGGGCGGCGGATTTATAATATTTTCCTTGCTTGCCTCTGTTTTTTCCGTTTTGCTTTGTCAAACAGCACTAAGAAAAGAGGTGAAAGATATAAGGTTCTATTGTCTAATTCTGACAGCAATTCTGGCTGAAATCGCTTCAGCTTTAATTTACCAGACAGGAGCGATGATGTTTTTAGTTTTCGCTGCTGTAACAATCGTTAAAACCTTAAAAACAGACGATCACCTTGTGTCACAGAATTCGATAATTTATGGTGGATTT
>JAPLJP010000055.1 GCA_026388535.1 Deltaproteobacteria bacterium
TGAAATCTTTTCTTCCGCTGTTATTCTTTTATTGTCGTCAATGGTGAATACCGTAAAGTGCTCACAGTGTCCGAAGTGTTCGTCAATCTGGTTCATACGTGATGGTAATGCGATTTTCATAAATTTCTCCTTTAAATAAATTATTAAGTATCTCTTTTAACCCTGCGTCCTTTTCCATGTCCGCAAGATTTATTTTCATCTAAAGCAACTTCACCGCCTTCAATTTTCAGAGCTTTTCCGTTAATTAGAACATCGGCTATCTTTTTGTGTGCCGCTTCGATTATCCTGCCGAACGTCTGGCGGGAAATGTTCATTTTTGTTGCCGCTTCTTCCTGATACAACTGTTCGTAATCCGCCAGACGAACAGCTTCAAATTCATCCAGGCTCAGAACAATCTCTTCCAAATCCACAGTTGGTATTCCCCGTGGCTTGAAATAATTTTTATCAGGTATTCCGCAGATATTACGGCGGCATTTAGGACGAGGCATTTGTCTTCATCTCTCCTTTTGAGGATATTATAAGCATATGCTCATAACTTGTCAAGGGTTAATATTTTATTTTGCTTAAGATAACGATTTTCTGACTTACAGGAAGAAGTGCTTGTTGAATTTACTTAAAAATAAATGATTTTGAAGAAAACACAGATAAACGTATATGCAATGAAAATGCTTATAATTGTTTTAAAGTGTCTTAATCTTCTTTCCTCCGCATATATTAATTCCAATTTAGATATAAGAAATTTCACTGTAAACACTGAAAGAAGCCCCCATGCCAGTGAAGAACGCAGACATATTCTTCCTTGATAATTGAGGAAGTCTTTACTGTAATCCCAATAAGTACGATGCAAAACATAATCGCAAAAATAATTTGCCATCAACTCAAATAACGTCATTAAAATCATTCCTGTAAAAAAAAGAATGAAGGGTTTGTTTTTCAGTTTTCTAAATAAAAAAACAATGATAATTCCACCCAGACCATAGATTTCTATAATCGGCAATCCCCAAACAAGAGGAACATTTTTGATAAAAGGCACGGATTTTAAAGAAGGAAAATAATAACCGAAGTTCTTTTGAATAAACAATAAACCTCTGTCTGTTAAGTGTCCCGTTTGTATCAATACGGCCGTCGTCTCAAAAATCCATCCTATAAACGCGCAGATAATAAAGAAAGAAAATATGCGATATATATCTATTTTTTTATAATCAGACGCCAAGTTTTCTAATTTAATCTTTTCCATATTTTATTTCTCTTACAAGTGCCTTCTGCAGCTGTTTCTCACATTGTTTACTCACCTTCGGCCAGTTTTTCCAGTGCTTTGTGATCCATAATGGTGATGACACGGCCTGCTGTGGAGAGGATACCGTCATTGGCCATTTTTCTTAAGGCGCGGGAAAGGGCTTCCGGTGTGGCGCCTAGAATTTTGGCCAGTTCCCGTTGTGTAATCGTCAGTTCGACCGCAGTTTTTTTGTCTGAGGCATCCTTTGGCAATGAATGGCGCAGGAAAGATGCCAGCCGTCCAGGAATTTCTTTTAGAGCGAGTGATTCAATGAGGATCATGGAATCCTTGAGACGTTGGGATAATATCTGAATGATGTTGAACAATAAAGCTGGTTCCTGCCTGGCTGTTGTCTCCATGATTGTGCCAGGTATTAGAAGCACAGCGCTTTCTACAATGGCCATGGCACTTGCC